>NZ_JBTIYG010000008.1:145611-192394 GCF_054401055.1 Gilvimarinus sp. F26214L
CACCCGTAGGTTGGGTTAGCGAAGCGTAACCCAACACCGAGCTTCAATCTGGCACTGTGTTGGGTTACGGCCTGCGGCTAACCCAACCTACGAGGCCGGCCATACCACCTCGCGTTAACCGTCCACCCGTAGGTTGGGTTAGCGAAGCGTAACCCAACATCGAGTTTCAATCTGGCACTGAGTTGGGTTACGGCCTGCGGCCCAACCTACGGGGCCGGCCCATACCACCTCGCCTCAACCGTCCACCCGTAGGTTGGGTTAGCGCAGCGTAACCCAACATTGCGCTGCTTACCTGCCGAAGCCCATCTTCCATCTCGACCACAAGCAGCGCGAAACATCGCGACCACTCCTGGAGTCTGAGAGGTTCCGTACTCAGCAGCTCTGATTGGGACAGTTTCCTCAGCGGGATGTCTTAAGGGCGGGCCCAACGCAGGCAGAGGTAACTGGAACGCCATTAATGACGGACATTGATGAACCACGGACGAAAAGCAAACGCCGCAACATACTGCTGATTGCTGCCGCGCTCGTCGTGGCAGCGCTGGTCCTGTTCTGGATCATGGGCCAGGAGGACGAGGAGGAAGCGCCTGCCCGGCAGGCCGTCGCAGTGGAAGTCGTCGAGGTGGGCACCAGAACGCTGGAAGAAACCGTTCGCGGCATCGGTACCTTGCGCGCATTTGCAGAGGTGGAGATCAGTTCCGAGGTGGCGGGGCGTGTTCAGCGTCTGGGATTTACCGAAGGCAGCGCCGTCGACGAAGGCGATGTTCTGGTGGAACTAGACGCAGGCAAGGCGCGCAGCCAGCTTGCGGCGAACCAGGCTGCCCTGGAGTCAGCCCGCGTGCGGGTCACCAACCTGGAGCGCAGCTTTGAACGCCAGCAGCGGCTGGTGGAGCAGGCACTGGTCTCCCAGGAAGAGTTCGAGCAGGTGCGCACGGAACTGGATAGCGCCCGGGCCGAGGTGGAGCGGCTGCAGGCCGAAGTGCAACTGACCCGCGAACGCCTGCAGGACACGGTTATCCGCGCCTCTTTTGCGGGAAGCATTTCCGAACGGCTGGTGGACCCGGGCGGCTACGTTTCCCCCGGCGAAGTCATCGCTCGTTTATACAGCCTCGACCCTCTCGAAATTGCATTCTCGATCCCCGAGCGATTCGCCGCGCAGGTTTCCCTGGGCCAGCCCGTTACGGTAACCACAGCCGCCTTCCCCGATCGCAGTTTCCGCGGCGAGGTCAGTTTTGTGAACCCGGCGATTGACGAACAGACCCGCACACTCCCTATCAAGGCGCGCGTTCCCAATCCGGACAATGAGTTGAAGCCAGGCGCCTTCGCCACGGCGCTGGTGACTGTGGGTCAGCGGGAGAACCAGCCTGTTCTGCCGTCCGAGGCACTGGTGGCCACCCGCAGCGGCTACATGGTGTTTGTGGTGGAGGAGGGCCGCGCCGTATCGCGCAACGTGCAAACGGGATTGCGAAGCGGCAACGCGGTGGAAATCATGGAAGGCTTGAATCCTGGTGAACTGGTGGTGCGCAGTGGCCATATGCGCCTGGACCCGGGGATGCCCGTGGAGGTTGTCGACAGCCTGGACCGCTCCAGCGAGACGCAGGAATAAGCGCGCGAATCAGCGCGCGCTTCAGCAGACGGAATTGGATTTGTGATCTGGAACTTCTGTATCCAGCGCCCGGTATTCACCACGGTCATCTTTCTGGTTTTGGCCATTTTTGGATTCTATGGCTTGAACCAAATGCCCGTGCAGGAAAACCCGGACGTGGACTTCCCCATCGTCAGCGTCAACGTGGTGCTGCCCGGCGCTGCGCCGCGCGTCATCGAATCCGAAATCATCGAAGCCCTCGAATCCGAGGTGAACACCATCGAGGGCTTGCGCCAACTCACCTCCAGCGCACGACAGTCCGTGGGCACGGTAACCGCGGAGTTCGAATTGTGGCGGGATATCGACGTGGCGGCCCAGGACGTGCGCGACGCCGTGGAGCGGGCCCGCCAGGATCTGCCCGACGAGGCGGAGGCGCCCATCGTGCGTAAGCTGGACCTGGATGCACAGGCCATTATGTGGGTGGCGCTCACCGGGGACGAGCGCTGGACCGATGTGCGTCTGTCCGACTATGCCGAGAACGTAGTCAAGCCCCGCCTGGAAACCCTGCGCGGCGTTGGCCAGGTACAGATCGGCGGTCGCCGCTATCCCGCCGTGCGCATTCATCTGGACCCGGTGCGTCTGGCGGCGAACCGGATTGCGGTGGAAGATGTGGTGCAGACTGTACAGGCCAACAACGTAGACATCCCCTCCGGTCGCATTGAAGGCGTGACACGGGAGTTCCTGATCCAGACTCGCGGCCAGTTTTCAGAGGCCGCGCCTTTCAACGACTTGATTGTTGCCTATCGTGATGGTGCGCCCGTGCGCCTGGCCGATGTGGGCGAGGCGGTAGACGGCGTCGAAGAGGATCGGCAGGTGGCGCGCTTTACCGGCGAAATCACCGCGGGGCTTGGGATTGTGAAGCAGGCCGACGCCAACGCAGTGGCCCTGTCGGAAGTGGTTCGGGAGCGACTGCAGGAAATTGAAGACGACTTCCCGCCCGGACTGGTTTACAACATCGCGACCGACACCACCGAGTACGTGGAAGAAAACATCAATGACCTGTTCACCACCATCGGCCTCGCCACCGTGCTGGTGGTGGTCGTGGTGATGGCTTTCCTGCGCAGTGTGCGCGGCACGCTAGTGACTCTGCTTGCCATCCCCACCTCCCTCCTGATTGCCTTTGCTGTCATCAACGTGCTCGGTTTCACCATCAATGTGCTCAGTATGCTCGGCTTGATTCTGGTGATTGGGGTAGTGGTGGATGACGCAATCGTGGTTTTGGAGCGAGCGTTCTATCACCTGGAAAAAGGCGCGGAGCCGGAGCCCGCAGCGCGCGTTGGTACCACAGAAGTCGCATTTCCCGTTATGGCCAACTCCATTGCGCTCGCTGCCGTGTTTCTGCCCATTGCGTTTACGGGGGGCATGATCGGGCGCTTCTTTCTGGAGTTCGGGGTAACGGTTGTGGTTGCGGTATTCGCCTCCACCTTCGTGGCCCTGACGCTGACGCCCATGCTGTGCTCCCGGTTTCTTGGTGCGTCGCAAAAAACCGGACGGCTCGTGGAATGGTCTGAACGCCTGTTCGTGCGCACTGAAGAGCTTTATCTGCGTTTACTGAACGTGGCTTTCCGCCACCGGGGCCTGACACTATTGGTCGCTTTCGGTGCGTTCCTTCTGGGGCTACTGGCACTGGCCAACGTCTCTCAGGAATTTCAGCCCAACGAAGACCGCAGCAGCTTCATGCTGACCTTTGAAACGCCCCAGGGCGCAACGCTGGCGCAAACCAACAGTCTGGCAAAAAAAATTGAGGCCATCCTGGCGGAAACGCCGGAGGTGAGTCACCAGTTTCTCGCCATCGGGCTCGCCCAGGCCGGCCCCAGTCAGCCGAATCGCGGGCTGGCTTTCGTGAAAATGACGCCCCGGCAAGAACGGGAGCGCCACCAACAGGACGTCATGCAATCCCTGCGCGAACGCTTCGACCGCCTCACCGAAGGCCGGGTCTTCGTCAGCGAGCAGGCCGTGGGCGGCGTGGGAGGCGCGCCGGTCGAGATCGTGATTCAGCACGACAACCTCGATGAGCTGGCTCGTTTGCAGGAGATTGCAATGAACTGGATGGAGTCCCAGCCCGACTGGTATGTGGGTGTGCGCTCCGACCTGGAACTTAACAATCCTCAGGTGGACGTGGACATCGACCGGGAGCGCGCCACGGAGCTGGGTATTTCCGTGCGGGACATCTCCACCGCGCTGCGCTATCTCTACGGAGAGCCTCCCATTTCCAGTATTGAGCGCGATGCCGATCGCTACGACGTGATCACCGATGTGGCCGGTCGCGGGGAGCTGGTTCCAGGATCCTTGCGGGACCTCTATATTCGCAGCGGCTCCGGCGACCTGGTACCGTTGGAAAACCTGGTTGCCCTCACGGAAACCATCGGCCCCAGCCAGATTCAGCGATTTAATCGAATGCGTTCGGCCACCATTTCCGCCCAGTTGCCTCCGGGGGTTGCATCGGGGGATGCGGTGGCCCGGCTGGAAGCCTTCCTGAATGATGAGCTTCCGCCCAATGCTGACTATGAACTGGCGGGAACATCCCAGTTGATGGCCGAGTCGTTCTTTTACCTGGTGGTCGCGGTCGCTTTTGCAGTGGTTTTCATTTATCTGATTCTGGCCGCCCAGTTTGAGTCATTTACCTACCCTGTCATCATCATGATGGCATTGCCTCTGGCGACGGTCGGCGCCTTCGGCGCATTGTGGCTGCTCGACATGACCCTCAGCGTCATTGCCTTTATCGGCCTGATCATGCTGCTGGGCCTCGTGGTGAAAAACTCCATTCTCCTGGTGGACTTCACCAACGTACTTAAGGCCCGGGGCGCCGACACGGTTGACGCCGCCAAAACAGCGGCGCATTCCCGTTTCCGTGCCGTGTTGATGACGGCGGTGTCCACCGTACTTGGCATGTTGCCCATTGCGTTCGGCTTTGGTGCGGGCGGCGAAGCCCGCGCACCGCTCGGTACCGCGGTGGCAGGGGGGCTCGCCGGGGCTACGTTTCTGACTCTGGTGGTTATTCCGGTGACCTACAGCCTGGTCGACGATGCCGGCCGGGCAATCAAGCGTCGCGTTCGCAGGGTGGCCCGGCGTGAGGCGAACGAGGGAGGCAGCCCCCGATGATGAAATTTGTGCAGATCTCGGTGCATTTCGAGTACACGGACTTCATCGACAACCTTCTGGATAAGCACCGGGTCATCGATTACGTGCGCTACCCGATGATGGAAGGCAAGGACCAGGAAGGAAAGCACTTCGGCTCCCAGGTCTTTCCCGGAAACTTCACGGTTTATCAGGCCCAGGTGCGTGAGGACATGATTGCGGACCTGTTCGAGGCAATGGAAACATTTCGCTGCTCAAAAGCCGCACACCATCATCTGCAGGCGGTTGTGCTTCCCATCGAGCGCTGCTTGCGCCTGCCGGACACCGGCCAGCCGGAATAGGCCCATGCTGTATTCCGGAACGCGTTTCAGAGTTGCCCTTCACAGGAATACCAGCCCCGGTAGCCGACCCGCAGCCCTTCGTCGGGCAACTCAAAGTGAAGGTTGGCCGGTCGACGCAGGGTTCCCTGATCCTCTGTAAAGGTTTCCTCCGGCAGTGGCACCAGTTCTATCTGAATCCCGTCTGCGGTGAACCGGCCGCCGTTGGCCATAACCGTGTCAAAGCCAACGGCAGATTGGGTCTCGAGCCGCACAAGCCGGCCGTGCAGTTTCAGTCCGGCAGTGGTACCGCTCCCGGCTGGCGGCGGACCGACCGCAAAGACCGGATCGCCCGCTATGGTATAGGAGAAGCCGCACCGGGCCTCCCCGGCAACAAGCTGGCGGATCTCCGCGTCCACCATGGATTCGGGGTCGCTCTGGCGGATGTTGGGATTTTCAATGGCCTCCCGGGCGGCGGTTAACTCAGCAACGGGTTTGTCTTCGATGGCCGTGCCTTCACCAGTGGCCTGGTCCAGATCGGCGATCAGATACTTCATTTCCGCGATCTCGCGTTCCTGGGCCTCGATGATTTCATCGGCCAGCTTGCGTACTCGCGGGTCAGTGATCTGCGCCCGGTTGCTGGTCATGATGGCGATGGAATGGTGTGGCACCATGGCCTTCATGTATTCGGTCTGGTTTACAGTTACCTGGCTGCGCACCAGCCACAGGGCACCGGCAAAAACGATAATGCTACCCACGAAGATGGCGGCGTTGATTGCCTTGTTCTGGTACATGCTCAGCATGTAGCTCAACATGATCACCGCCATGCAGGCGCCCATGACAATGGCCATCCACAGGCGGGTTTCGCTCCACATCACGTGCTCGAAGGCGTAGGCGTTCAAATACATGAGCCCGAACATCACCACCGTCGAGGTCGCAATCATTGCCGCAAAGCGCCAGTAGGACATGTGCATCGAGGCTGCTCCTTGCCGACATTCTCGGGGTGCGCGTTGAACCGCAGCGACTCAGTAGGCTCTACGGTGCAAAGGCGAGGCCAGACCGGAGCCTGCTACTTGATGTGCGGAGCAACGATTGTTGGGTTACGCTGCGCTAACCCAACCTACCCGCCGCTGAATTTTCGTAGGTTGGCTTTAGGCCGCAGGCTGGAACCCGGCAGATCCCGACTTCGCGCGCCACCGGATGTTGGGTTACGCTGCGCTAACCCAACCTACCCGTCACTGGATTTTCGTAGGTTGGGTTAGGCCGCAGGCCGTAACCCAACAGCAAGCCGCCGTGCTTGACCTGAATTACGATCTCGATGGGGAGCGCTGCACTACTGCAGGCCGCACTCCGGGTCGACATGCATGTTCTTGAGCTGATCCACAAACCACTTGAGCGCCTTGCCGCCGCGGTTGCGAGGCCAGGCAACGGAAAGCTCCGCAGGGGGGCGGGGAGGATTCAGGGGTAAGACCCGCAGCCGTCCATCGGCCAGATGTTGTCTGATCCGATGGCGGGGAAGATATCCGACACCGAGTCCTTTGCACTGAGCTTCGATCTTGTGCTCGATGCTTGGGACCAGTAAACGACTCCGCCCGTCGAGCAGACCCGCGGAGCGCACCGGCAGATGTCGCGAGCTATCGGCGACGATGACTGTGGGGTAATCCTGAATCGCACTGGCGGCCAGCGGCATCGGAAGTTGTGTAAGCGGGTGGTCTGCCGCCACCGCAAACTCGAACTCGACCCTGCCCAGAGGCTGGAGCTCGAAGCCGGGTGACGGGGGCTTGCCTTCGGCGCCGATCACCAGGTCACAGCGGCCATCCACCAGCGCATCCCAGCTGCCGCCGAGCACCTCTTCGCTGATCCGCACTTCTGTTTTTGGCTGTATCTGCTGAAACTGCTCCACCAGCGCGTAGATCGGCTCGCAGCTCAGCACGGTGTCCACGCAGATTCGCAGTTCCACCTCCCAGCCTTCACTCGCCTGGCGGACCAGGGCGGTCAACTCGTCCGTCGCTTTCAGGATCTGCCGTCCCTGCTCGAGTATGAGGCGGCCGATGCCGGTCAGTTCGGCCTTGCGCCGGCTGCGGTCGTAAACGGCAACGCCGAGATCATCCTCGAGCTTGTTGATGGTGTAGGAAATGGCAGAGGGAACCCGATGCAGCTCCTCGGCCGCAGCGGCGAAGCTGTGGCGCCGCTCTATGGCGTCCAGGGTCCGGAGGGCCTCAAGGGTCAAAGGTGAAGTCATTGCTCAAAAATCCTGATGGTTTAGGCCAGATCATTTCGCTATTCATCGGCAATTTCTCCAATTATAGTGCCCTCAATGGTTCAAATACACTGATTTGAATGTGAGGAGGCCCTCTTGAGCAAGGCACTGATCCACCGCGTGATTTCCACGGATAACCACCTGACCGGCCTGGCGCTTCGCCTGCCGGCCGGCATCATCTTTATTGCCCACGGCGCCCAGAAGCTGTTCGGCAGCTTCGGCGGGCACGGACTGGAGGGCACCGGGCAATGGATGGCTTCCATTGGCCTGGAGCCGGGCTATCTGATGGCGCTGGCGGCGGGTAGCGCGGAGTTCTTCGGCGGTGTCGCTCTGCTGTTGGGCCTGTTGGTACGGCCCGCGGCGGTGGCATTGGCTTTCACCATGTTGGTGGCCATCGTCGCCGTTCACTTACCCCACGGCTTGTTCATGAGCAACAATGGGTATGAGTTCGGCCTCGCCTTGCTGGCGATCTCCGTCGCACTGGTTTTCAGCGGTGCGGGGAGCTTGTCTCTGGATCGCAAGTTGATGACAGTGACCGGGCAAGGCAAAAGCCGTCCTGCTGTTCAGGTTAACGCCTGACGACGATCAGCGGGGCCACTGCGCCCCGCATTCTGGAGGTGACAAGTGATTACATTACGCCGCAGCGGCGAGCGCGGCCACGCAGAGCACGGCTGGCTGGACAGCCGTCACACATTCTCATTCGCAAATTACTATGATCCGCGCTTTATGGGTGTGTCGGATTTGCGGGTGATCAACGACGACTGGGTGAGCCCGGGTGCGGGCTTTGATACCCACGCGCACCGGGATATGGAGATCATCAGCTATGTGCTGAAAGGCAGTATCGAACACAGGGATACGATGGACAACCATCGTCGGCTGAACGCGGGGGAGCTTCAGGTTATGAGCGCGGGCTCGGGGGTGCGTCACAGCGAGTACAATCCCTCGCCGGATGAGCGGTTGAACTTCTTGCAGATCTGGATACGGCCCGACCGCAACGGCGAAGAGCCCCGCTATGCTCAGAAGGATTTTTCCGACTCGCGCGGCATCACGCTGATGGTTTCCCCCGACGGTCAGGAGCGTTCGCTCCCGATACGGCAGGATGCCTATATCTACAAGGTAAGTCTCGACCAATCTTCCGCCGAGAGCGCCTCCCGGACCTTCGCCACCCGAGCTGGGCGAATGTACTACCTCCACCTTGCCCGGGGAACATTGTCCGTGAATGGTACACCGATGATCGCAGGTGACGGGGCCACGATTCGGGGCCAGAGCAGTATCAACTTCACCTCGCCCGCGTCGGCCGAAGCACTTTTGATCGACCTGCGTGTTCAGTAACGAGCGCGCCTGAATGAAACGTTTAACCAAGCAGTAGGAGAAACGACTATGAGTCTCAAGCTACAAACGATTATTTCGAGCACCCGCCCGGGCCGTGTTGGCCTGTCGGTGGGCCAGTGGTTCAACCGGTTTGCCGAGGCCCACGGCGGTTTCGAGACTCGTCTGGTAGACATCGCCGACTTCAACCTGCCCGTTTACGACGAGCCGGCGCACCCTCGTCTGCAGCAGTATGAAAACGACCATACCAAGGCCTGGTCCAGCACAGTTGCGGAGGCCGATGCCTATGTATTCGTGCTGCCGGAATACAACTATTTTGCGCCGCCCTCGCTGGTGAATGCATTGGATTATGTGTACAACGAATGGAACTACAAACCCTGCGGTTTTGTAAGCTACGGTGGAGTATCGGGCGGTATTCGTTCGACCCAGGTGGCCAAGCAGTTGGTGACGACCCTCAAGATGATGCCCATGGTTGAGGGTGTGATGGTACAGATGCCCTGGGACAGGATGGATGACAACAAGGCGTTCAAGTCCGACGAACTCATCGACGACTCGGCCACTGCCATGCTGGATGAGCTTCAGAAGTGGGGGCAGGCATTGAAGGCAATGCGCTGATCGCCCTTTGGCCGGTTGAAAAGGTCCTTCTGGAATTTTTCAACCGGCGTATGTCGGCACATGATTGGTCAGCCTTTCAAAACCTGCTAGCCGGTGCTGAGGCGGAAGTAGACAGGCAGCGTCCAGGTCATCTGCTGGTGGGGGATGTGGTCGGGTATTGGCGGCAGCGGGCTCGCGCGCTCGAGCATATCCTCCACCGCGCGATCAAGGTCGTCGTGGCCGGTGGGGCGGCGCAGCTTGTAGTCGATGATGCGTCCGTGGCGATCGAAGGTGAATGACACCATGGCCATACCCTGTTGCGCCTTTTGCCGGGCACTCAGGGGGTACTGCTTGTGCCGTTCCAGCCAGGCGCTGACTGCATCGCGATAATCCGGCGGCGCGTCCTGGATCCCGCCGCTGGCTCCCGCCTGAACGCGCTCACTGGCCCTGCCGGTTTCCCCGGCCACTTGTGTGACCTCGTGGGTTGTTTCGGGCCCGTTTTGCGGTACCGATGACGGTTCCGGCTTTTCTCGGACTTTCGCTTCGGGCTGCGGTAGCGGCTCGAGTTCGGGCTTGGGCACCGGTTTGGACTGTCGTTCCGGTTCTGGCTCCGGTTCCGGCTGGGTTTTGACGTCCGACTCGGTTGTCATTGGCGGCGGTGGTGCGTCTACTTTCGCTCCGGGATAAATTTGCGGCTTTGGAGCTTCCACCGGCTGAGGCGGCGCAGGCGGCGGGGCGAGCGCGATCGTGATGGATCCGGCACCAGCGTCTTGCGCAGCGTTATGGTGTGGCGGAGCGGGTGAGTACTGAAGCAAAGCAATGCTGTGTATCACCACTGCCAACAGCAGCGCTGTAGCCCAGTGGCGAATGCGTGGCTGAAACATCATGGTTGGTGGCGAGTCAGAAGCTGAATTTGCGCAATACCGGCTTCGTTCAGATCGGCCAGTAACGAGGTCAGTTCGTGGGCGGGCAAGGCCCGGTCCGCGCGGACTTGCAAGGCTTCTTCCGGCCGTGCGCTCAGCTCCGCAACAAGTGCTTCCCGGTCGATTTCCTTTCCCTTCCAGGCCAGTTGGCCATGCGCGCCGAGGGCGAGGTAAAGGGGTTCGCTGTCCCGGCTGCCGGCGTGGCTGCTCGCCGGTGGTTCAACGGCAAAGGGCGGCTCTTGCACTAAGGTGCCGGCCACCATGAAGAAAATCAGTAGCAGAAACACCACATTGATCAGCGGCAGCACGTTGTCTTCCGCATCCCTTCTTCTCCTGATAGGCGCCGGAATCGATTGCTCATGCATGATGCTCATTCTCCGCTGGTCCCCGAGGTTGTGCCGGACTCACCCAGAGCGAGCGCGGCGATTCCCTCGGCGCTGAGTTGATCGAAGATGCTTACCACCGATCCCAGTTGCACACCGGGGTCCGCGCGCAAAATCACTGATGAAATGGTGCTTTCCTGTATCTCCTGTTTCAATTTTTTCGCAAGTGGTTGTAGCGTCCAGTCTCTACCCTGGTATCGGATCGCACCATTATCCGCCACGCTGATTTCTGCCGCCGAAGGGGCATCGGCGTTGGCAACTTCGCTGCCGGTGGCAAGCTCCAGCCCGCGCCAATTCACCAGACTGGAGGCGAGCATGAAGAACAGGAGCAGATTAAAGACCACGTCGATCAAAGGCGTGAGTCCGACCCGGCGACGCTGCCGCGGAACAATATCAAACTGCATTGACGGTACCGAGGGTGAGCGCGTTGTTGTAATCGCCCCCTTCGGTCGAGGGTGCCGCTCCTGTTTCGTTCTCTGACCGGAAAGCCCGCGCGGTAAAAACGCGCGTCAACACGTCTTGCATGTCCTCCTGGAGCGTATCCACTTTGCGCTCCAGAAAATTCAGAATGGCGATGGCCGGAATGGCTACCGCCAGCCCCACGGCCGTAGTGAGCAGGGCCTCCCAGATTCCCCCGGAGAGGACCGAAGGATCCACCTGACTTCCGGCAGCTTCCATGGCCGCGAAAGCTGCAATCATCCCCACCACGGTGCCGAACAGGCCAAGCAGGGGGGCGAGGTTTCCGATCACTTCCAGCGGACGAAGATGGCGACGGAGAATGTTCAGGTCTCGCGCCGCCTTGCGGCTTGCCTCTGCCCGCAGAGTGGCTTCAGCAATGCCCGCAACGGAACCTTCCATGACGGTGCGCATGCAGGTGGCGATCGGGTTTCGCGACTGGCGCAGACTCTCCAGCGCGCGATGGTGGTCCCCCGCCTGCCAGAAGGCGAGGCTGGTCTCTGTGAACTTGCGATCACCCAGGTGAACAGCGCGGAACTGCCACAATTTCAGACCGGTCAGTGCAAGGGCGTAAACCGACATGGCGATCAGAACTGCAACGACCGGACCGCCCAACTCGATCAAATCTAATAACTCTTGGGGTTCAAAGCTCATGTTTTACCTCGTTGGCGGTTGGCGCCGGGGCAAACAACCGCAGATGATTGGTCCGGTTTTGCGGAGCGGGCCACTGCTCAGACGTCCACGAAAAACGGGCCGCGGAGTTCGTAGATTCGACCATCCGTATGATCTCCGGTGTAGCCCTTCTGCGAGCTGAAATACAAACGTGTGCCATCGGGACTGAACGCCGGACCACAGATTTCCGAACCCCGTTGACCAATTACATTGACTAACTCAAAGGGCTTTACCTCGGGCCCGACAACGACCAGACGCATCTCAGCACCATCTTCTGCCACCAGGATGTCGCCCCCGGCCGACACGGTCAGGTTGTCCACATCGTCAATCCCGGGGTTGAAGGCTTGGTGTGTCTGTTTGTCGTAGACCAGATCCAGCGTGCTTGCGAGAGTGTCCAGAGCCCACACGCGGTTGTCGCCCTTGGTGGTGAAGTACACGAAGCCTTCGTGATACCAGCAACCTTCTCCGCCGTTGAACACCTCGGCTTCGGCGACCTGTTTTCGCGTAGGTAACTCCAGGCGGGATTGCTCCCCGTTCAGGCGCGGCATCGGATTCGGCACCGGCACCCAGCGGACGGCTCGTGTTTCGGCCGGAACATTGCCTTCAACCACCGCCACCTCAAGCCGCCCCCGGCTAAGGTCTGCCCGTCCATTGCGAGGGTAGTGGGCCGGAACGAAACGGTAGAAGTTGCCATCCGGGGTATCTTCGGTGAGATAGATGGCGCCACCGACCGGGTCAACGGCCGCCGCCTCGTGCTTGAAAACGCCCAGCGCCGGAAGCGGGACAGCCAGCCGGCTTCCGTCCGGGTAACACTCATAAACAAGACCTTCGTCGATCTCCTCACAGGTCAACCAGGTGCCCCAGGGGGTGGGGCCGCCTGCGCAGTTGTTTGTTGTGCCGCTGCAAACGGCGAAAGCATCAATCACCTCGCCTGCGGCATTGAAGCGCAGCGCGCCGACTCCTCCCTGGCGCCAGGCGTTGATTTCGGAATTGGAGACATAGACCCACCCGCCGTCGTCCATTGGGAAGGTCGCTCCCCCGTCGGGCATGCCGTGCCAGATGTAATCGGACCCGGGGAAGGGCCGCTGTCCAGTCCGGGCGACTTCGCGTACCCGAAATCCTTCGGGAATCCGCATTCTGGTCGCCGAATCATTGTCCACCGCTACTTCCACCAGTGTCCCGGACAACCGGGGAATGTTGCTGACCCGCTTCTTCAAGGTCAGCGGCCGGGCAGCGCGCGGCGAACCTTGGCCTTGACCAGCCCAGAGACCGGGGCCAATGGCCAGCACACCCGATGCAACCAAACCCTGCTGTAAAAATCTTCGACGGCCCGTGTTTATCCTGCCGTTTTCTTCGGCCATTGAGAGTACCCCTAATTCCAGGCGCAGTTCCGGTAGCTGCTGCGCGGGAGTGAACTGTCCGGACCCACAGTATCCCCACCGAGAATGACGTTTCAATGACGTGCGTATTACCTTCGTATGACACCCGGGTCTGACTGAAACAAAGACGTCATCGGACCTTCACCGGAGTGCAACCTCACGGTCACACAGGGCAATTAGGGTGACGCACAAATCATTGTTTCAGGGCGGGTCGCCTCCGGTCGCCCGACGGGAAAGGAGATGTGCGTTCATGAGTTTCGTTCGAGCTTCGCGTTTAAGAATTCTGTGTCTCATACATATGTTTGCGCTTTGCACAGCAACTGTACATGCGCAACCCTCTGGCAGCATTAGTGGAAAAGTAACCGATGCAACTGGCGAGTTCAGTTTTTCCGACGCGGTTATCCGTATCGAAGGGCAGCGCATTAGCACCGTAAGCGGCCGGGATGGTGGCTTCCGCATAGCTAATGTGGCCGCAGGCGAGTACACCCTCGTGGCTGAATACGCCGGCGCAATGCCCGAACGTGTTCAGGTGAGCGTTATGCCGGGTCAGGAAAGCGATGTGCAAATCCGCATCGGGGGCGGCACCGCGACTGATGGCACCCAACTGCGCGGTCTGCTGGTAGACAGCCAGGTCGCCGGACAGGCTGCGGCGATCAATCGGCGCCAGCGGTCCGAAGCGCTGATCGATGTCATTTCATCGGACTCTGTTGGCAACTTCCCGGACCAGAATGTCGCCGAAGCCCTGCAAAGGGCCCCCGGTCTTTCCGTTCAGCGCGATCAGGGGGAAGGGCGCTTCGTGGTCATCCGGGGTATCGATCCGAATTTCAACTCCACCACCATCAACGGCATGCGGGTTCCCGCCCCCGAAGCGGGCTCGCGGGCAGTGAACCTGGATGTGATCTCGTCGGACCTGGTGGAATCCGTGGAAATCAACAAAAGCATCACTCCGGATATGGACGGCGATGCGGTGGGCGGCAACATCGAAGTGAAGACCTTGACCGCGTTCGACCTGGGCGAGCGTAGCTTCAGCACCACTGTTGCGGGCAGTTACAACACCACCAACGAAAAAACCAGTCCCGATCTTGCGGTGACCTATGCGGATCTCTTCAGCATTGGCGGTGGCGGAAACGATTTCGGGATTGCATTCACCTTCAGCCAGTTCGATCGAGACACAGTCTCCGATGGCATTGAAGCCGCGCCGTGGGAAATCCTTGAAACACCAGCCGGCGACGAAGTGCGGGGCATGCTTGAGGGTGAGCAAAGGGACTACGTGCTGACTCGCAAGCGCACCAGCGCGGCTCTCAACTTCGACTATCGTCCAAACAACGTCTCGTCCTTTTATTTCCGCACCCTTTATAGCGAGTTCGACGATCAGGAAGTGAAGCTGGAGAACATATATAAGTTTGAAGAGGGCGATATCATCGCGCTCAACGGCGCAAGCGGACGTTTTGCAGGCGCGGAGCTGGAGAAGGCCAACAAGGACAGCAACAAGGTCATGGAGATCACGAGCTACAGCATCGGCGGTGAACACGACCTGGCGCCCTGGATGATCGATTACAACCTGGGCTATGCCGTAGCGGGCGAGCAGGGCGATCTGGAGATCGTCGGTGAATATCTCGCCGAAGGCGTCGACCTGAGCTACACCCGGGCCGGTGACTCCGAGCAGCCGATTCTGTCCTTGGACGGCGCGTTCGGGCTGGATGGCAGCGACTACGAGCTGCAGCAAGCCGAGGGTGAAAGCGTGTTTGCAGAGGAGCGCGAGCTGGCACTTGAGCTCAATGCGCGCCGTGATGTGCACTTTGGCAATGCCCCGGGTTACATCCAGTTCGGCGCCAAGGCCCGGTTGCGGGAAAAAGAGAACGACGTGAATCTGTGGGTGTACGACGAGTTTGATGAGAGCTACACCATAGCCGATGTTGCCGCCGGCCCGATCGATCATCCGCTCCGCGGCAACTTCGGTCCCGCCGTGGACGCAGACCGCTTCCGGGCGTTCTTCAAAGCCAATCGCGCCAGCTTCGGCCTCAACGAAGAGGACAGCGCGGTCGACAGCCGCGCCGAGGACTACGACATTGAGGAAGACATTTACGCAGCCTACCTGATGGGCAATGTCGACTTCGACAAAGTCAGCGTCCTGGCCGGCTTGCGGGTCGAGCAGACTGAATACACCGCCACCGGTACCCAGGTGGTCATCGATGAGGAAAACGGTAGCGGCGATCCAGAGCTGAGCGAATACAGTGGTGACAAACGTTATACCCACCTTCTCCCGAGTTTGAACATCGATTACAAGCTGCAGGACAACATGTCCCTGCGGGCGGCCGTGTCGCGCACCATAGCCCGACCCGGATTCGAGGCCGCCGGACCCTGGCAGGTGATTGAAGTGGAAGAGGACGAGGGTGAGTTCGAGCGGGTGGCGGAAAAGGGAAACACGGATCTTGAACCGCTTGAGTCCCTCAACCTGGATCTGCGCTGGGACTACTACCCGAGCGGTGTGAGCATGGTCTCCGCCGGTATGTTTTATAAAGACATCAGCGACTTCTTCCTGGTGCAGAACACAGCCGGGCGGGGTGCCTTTGGTAACTTCGACGAAGTGTGGGAAACAGTCAACGCCGGCGACGCGGAGCTGTACGGGATAGAGTTGGCTTATTTGCGCCAGCTGGACTTCCTGCCTGGGGCCCTCGACGGCCTCCTGCTGAACGCCAGCTACACCTGGACCGACAGCGAGACCGACGTTCACGAGCGCAGTGGCGGGATCCCTCTGCCCGGCCAGTCGGACCATATCGCCAGCCTGGCCATCGGCTACGAGAAACACGGGTTCAATCTTCGATTGGCGGCCGCTTACCGCAGTGAGTTCTTCGAGGAGACCGATGACATCGAGAACCCGGCTTTCGACCGCTATCAGGGCGATCACTTGCAGGTCGATTTTGTTGGCAAGTACCGAATCAACGATGCGGTGCAGGTTTTCGTGAACGTTATCAACATTAACGATGAGTCCCTCTACGCTTACTGGGGCAAACCGGGCTACAACTCCCAGTACGAGGAGTACGGGCGAACCGTGGAAGCGGGCCTTCGCCTGAACTTCTGATCCCTTCGACTTCAACTCCGGGGCACTATGCCCCGGGTTTCTGTTTTTACCCGATAGGTATCATATGGATTTTCAAACCAGACTCTTTACGGCCGCCGTGTCCGGTGGGTTCGCAATTCTTGTCGGCGCGTGCCAGCCCAGCAGCGACGGGGCGACCGACGCCGCGGAGCCAGCGCAGATCCCTGTCCTCAACGAAGTTTATATGACCGTCCGTGACGAGGCCGACAATGTTGACTCGGTCGCCGTCTGGCACGGCCCGGAAGGGCAGCACTGGCTTGTCGCCACCGCCAAGAGCACGGATCAGTTGATCGTTTTTGACGCCGCGTCGGGCGAGGTCCTCGGCAAAGTTGGTGAGCGCGGCGAGGGGGTAGCACAGTTCAAAAGACCTAACGGAATCTCCATTGTCGATAACACGCTCATGGTCGTAGAGCGGGACAACCAGCGTGTGCAGGTGTTCGGCTTGCCCGGCTTCACGCCCCTTGGCAGCTTCGGCGAGCAACAGCTGGCACTGCCCTACGGCCTATGGGTTCAGCCGGTTGCGGAAGGCTACCGGGTCGCCGTAACCGATGCGTATGAAACTGCGGACGAAGAGATCCCCCCGCCAGAGGAACTGGACCGCCGTCTCCACCTGTATCACGTCAGTCATGAGGGGGAAGGCATCAGTGGCCAGTGGCTGCGCACCGCAGGGGATGTCGAAGGCAGAGGGGTACTGGAAAAAGTGGAATCCCTCTTTGGCGATACGACCCATGACCGCCTGTTGGTTTCGGACGAATCCGAAGCCCAGCTGAACGTAAAAATCTATGATCTGGATCTGAACTTCACCGGCCAGACCTTGGGGGACGGCCAGTTCCAGTACGAGCCGGAAGGGATCGCCCTATATGCCTGCCCCGACGGCAGCGGCTTCTGGCTGGTGGCGGACCAGGACGAACGGGTTAATACCTTCCTGGCCTTCGATCGTAAAACCCTCCAGCCAATGGGCGGATTTCGGGGCGGTCAGGTGCTGAACACGGACGGAGTCTGGCTGACTCAAACATCCCTGCCAAACCTTCCCCAGGGTGCCTTTTTTGCTGTGCATGATGACGGAAACGTCGGCGCCTTTGACATGGCGGACATCCTGGAGGCCCTGGGTCGGCAAGCCTGCCCGGGCGCCTAAGCAGACCGAAACCCAAAACATCGCCTGATAAACAAAAAAGGCCCTCTCGCTTGTGCGGGAGGGCCTTTTGCTGTTGGTGGAGGCGGCGGGAGTTGAACCCGCGTCCGTCAACACTCTGCTCAGTGCTCTACATGCTTAGGTCCGTTTATTGATTTAGCCACCAACAACCCAACGGGCAGGACGTTGGCAGCGAGCCTGGTAAGAGTTTAACAGCGCCACCCCAGGCGGGCTTTGCTGCGATCCAGTTCTGTATGACAGTCAATAACGCGGTACTGGCACCTTGCTAAAGACCGCTAGCGGGGTTTAAGCCGCTAGAGCGTAGTTGTCGTCGTTGGCAACTATTAAGTTACAGCTTTGGATTAACGTGATTCGCTGTCATCACGGCATGCACATCTGAGTTTTGTATCGGCGTCGAATCCAAATCGCCCCCCGAACTTCGTCTGAAGCCCTATGCCTGCGTTGCGCTTCCTCGCTCGTTCAGTCAGGTACTTGTTGTACCTTCCTTCACTCGCTCGTCGCGCGCCTTGGCCTAAGGCTTCATGCTGTGTTCGGCCTATTTGCCGAACTTTGCAACGGACATCGTCCGATCTGTTTGGCTGAATCCCCGCGGCGGTGTGCGGTGGTGCCCAAACGTGGACTCGCAAAAGCGATAACCGCGCCTAGCGCGGGGATTCAGGTGGTTCGGTCGGTAGCCGAACCTGGCGCCTGGTGCGGGCGCCGCTTTTGTGGGTCGCAGAGTGCGAACCCACAGAAGCTCCAGTTCTGCGGAATCCCTATGGCGGTGCTGCGTTTGGTCAGGGCTCCAGTACAAAGTACCTTCGCTTACCTGGTCGTGCGCTCCTGCCACAGGGACCCTACCCGGGTCCGGTGTTACCGAACATCTGGCAAACCCGCCGAAGCGAAGTTTACCACCGGGACTTCTTAGATGATTTGGGGACCAGTCCGTTCCCGTCCTGACATCAAAATAGTGCAAATTCTGTCCAGAGGCGGTGTCCGCGCCTATTGTAGTGCAAAGCGCCGGCAGGGGATAGCGATGCACTGCAAACTCTTCCGGCCCTCAGGGCCAGATATGGGGGTGGCACGGTTGAATGCAAGGGTGCGGTTGAGGGCTTGGCCGATGATTCGGGTGCCTCCACGCCCTTGAAAAATTTCTGGCGGACCCTAGATATCCGGCAAGCCGAGTCTCGTGCGGGATCGGCTGCGGGGGCTTCGGTTGGCAGTCCGGGGCCCGGCTCTTATTGGTTGTTTTTACTTTCTATTGCTTCTTTTTGGAGGATAGTTATGACTGCGATTGATTTGAGTCCCCTGTATCGCAGCAGCATCGGTTTCGACCGGCTGGCATCCTTGCTGGATTCCGCCTTGCGCTCCGATCAGGTCTCCTCTTATCCCCCCTACGATATCGAAGCGCTTGAGGAGAATCAGTATGCGATCACCCTGGCTGTGGCAGGCTTTGAACAGAGCGAGCTGACCATTCAGGTGGAGAGCGGTGTACTGACAGTCTCCGGACGCAAGGCCGGCGATAAATCCGAGCGGCGATATCTCCATCAGGGCATTGCGCAGCGCGCGTTCGAGCGCAAGTTCAGCCTCGCTGACCACGTGGAGGTGACCAACGCGAAGCTGAGCAATGGGCTGCTGACCATCAGCCTCGTCCGCGAGGTGCCCGAGGCCATGAAGCCGAAGCAGATTCTGATCAGTGCCGGCGGCGGTAATGTGCTGGAGCATCGGAAGTCGGAATCGGCCGCGGCAAGCTCCTCGGAGTCGGGGCAGAAGGCCGATGAGAGCAAGGCTGGTAAAGCAGCGTGATGAAATCCGCCAGCGGGACTTTGTTGGCCCGCTGGCGGGTTTGATTAGAAACGAAAAAAGATCAATTCACGCGCGGAGTGGTCACGCCATCACCGATCCGGGGCTTTCCGCGCGGTTTTCCTACGGCTGCCCCAATACCGGCGCGACAGCGCCGCTGTCCTTCTGTTAACTTTATTGAGTCCAGTATGACCTCCGGAGATTGAATGACATGACGCTCAAGCGCTGGCTTCTCGCCTGTATTCTGTTGCCGCTCAGTATCACCGCCAGCCACGCGGCCTTGCCGAGCCACGACTCTGAAGGGCGTGAGCTGCCCTCCCTGGCGCCAATGCTTGAGAGCGTCAATCCGGCCGTGGTGAACATTGCAACCTATTCCCACCAGCAAACCTACAACCCCTTGCTGAACGATTCGTTTTTCCGCCACTTTTTCAACATTCCGGACGACCGCTACCGCCGCGGCCCGCAGCGGCGGCAGCAGAGCGCCGGCTCCGGCGTGATTGTGGACGCGGGCGAGGGTGTGGTGCTGACCAATTACCACGTCATCAAGGATGCCGATGAGGTGCAGGTGTCGCTGGTGGATGGCCGCATTTTTCAAGCGGAGGTGCGGGGGGTGGATGCCGAACTGGACATCGCCGTGCTGGAGATCGACGGCAAGAATCTCACGGCCGCTAAATTGGCCAATTCAAATCACTTGCGGGTCGGGGATTTTGTAGTCGCCATCGGCAACCCTTTCGGTTTGGGGCAGACGGTGACAACCGGTGTGGTGAGCGCGCTGGGGCGCACCGGGCTGGGCATCGAGGGCTACGAGAACTTCATCCAGACCGATGCCTCCATCAACCCCGGGAACTCCGGGGGCGCGCTGGTCAACCTGAATGGAGAGCTCATTGGCATCAACACAGCGATCATTGCACCGGCGGGTGGCAATGTTGGTATCGGCTTTGCCATCCCCATCAACATGGCCAAGTCCAGCATGGCGCAGATTCTGCGCGACGGAAAGGTCAAGCGGGGCACGATTGATATCAGTGTGCAGGATATTACCCCGGATCTGCGCCAGGCATTTTCCCTGCCCCTGGGCCAGCACGGCATTCTGGTCACCGATGTGAAATCCGGCTCAAGCGCCGGTAGAGCGGGAGTCAAGGTGGGGGATGTAATAGTTTCCATTGCCGGCGAACGAACCCAATCGGTGGCCCAGTGGCGCAGCCAGCTTGCGGTGCGCGGCATCGGCCAGGATGTGGAGCTTGGCATTTTGCGTGGTGGCAAAGTGCACAAGGTGAAGGTCGATGTGGTCGCCCCGGAGCAGCTCGTTGTGGAGGATGCACGCATCCATCCCCTCCTGGTGGGCGCCCGGTTTGAAGACAGCCCCAACGGGGATGGAGTTCTTGTGGCGGGTCTCGCGCCGAATTCCCGGGCGGCTTATAGCGGGCTGCGACCGGGTGATATGATTTACGGAGCGAACCGGGTGCGGGTCAGCGATATCGAAAGTCTGGTGCGCGCTGTGCAGCGCAACCGCCGCGAAATCCTCCTGCAGATCCGCAGGGGCGGTAACTCGTTTTACCTCGTGGTGCGTTAGCTGCCCGCCACTCGGAAGTGCATGCAGGCGCCGCGCGTGCGGCGATAATGTTGAACAGGGAGAGCGTAATGTCAGTCCCCAAGATTGCAATCAATGGTTTTGGCCGAATCGGTCGCACGGTGCTGCGGATCGGCAAACTGCGGCACCACTATGATGTGGTGGCCGTCAACGACCTGGCTAGCCCCGAACAGCTGGCCTACGCGTTCAAGTACGACAGCATTCACGGCATTTTTCCAGGTGAGGTGAAGCTGATCGACGGCGGCATGGAGGTGGAGGGCGACGCCTTCAAGGTTTTCAGCGAGCCGGACCCGGCCAAGCTGCCCTGGAAAGAGCTGGGGGTGGATTACGTGGTGGAGAGCAGCGGGAAGTTTCGCCGCATCGCGGATCTGGAGAAGCATCTGGAGGCGGGTGCAAAAAGGGTGCTCCTGACGGTGCCCAGCAAGGACCCGCTCGAGGCTACGGTGGTGCGCGGTGTAAACGATCACGTGATCACCAAGGACACAAAAATCGTCAGCAACGCCAGTTGTACCACTAACTGCGCGGCGCCGCTGGCGAAGGTTCTGCATGAGGCATTCGGTATCAAACGGGGCCTGTTGACGACCGTGCATGCCTACACCTCCGACCAGCGCCTGATCGATGCCCCCCACAAGGACATGCGCCGCTCTCGCAGCGCGGCCACCAATATCGTGCCCACCTCGACCGGGGCTGCCCGCGCGATCGGCATGGTGATGCCGGAACTGAAAGGCAAGCTGGATGGCCTGGCCATGCGGGTGCCGGTGCCGGACGGCAGTATCGTGGATCTGACCGTGGAAGTGGACAGGGACGTAACGGTTGAAGAGGTGAATCAGGCCATGCGCGACGCCGCCGAGGGATCGCTGAAGGGGATTCTGTCCTACTGCACCGTGCCGATCGTGTCGAGCGATATTGTTGGCAACGCCTATTCCAGCATCTTCGATGCCGCATTGACCCAGGTGATGGACAAACGGATGGTCAAGGTTGTGAGCTGGTACGACAATGAATGGGGCTACAGTTCACGCATGGATGAATTGGTGTGCAAGCTGGCGGAGATGGACGGACTGGGTTGCTGAGGCTCGGGGGGAGATGGCTGTGAGCCCGCGAAGCGGGCTCACCTCTGCCGATTCAGGTATTGAACTCCTTCATCACCCGCCGCTTCTCGCGGTTCCAGTCCCGCTCCTTCTCGGTGGCCCGCTTGTCGTGGGCCTGCTTGCCCTTGGCGAGGGCGATCTTGCACTTCACCAGGTGGTTCTTCCAGTACAGGTCCGTTGCGACCACGGTGTAGCCCTTCTGCTCGGTGGCGATCTGCAGACGCGAGAGCTCCCGCTGCTTCAGCAGTAGCTTGCGGGTGCGGGTCGGGTCCGCCACGAAGTGGGTCGATACGGTGGACAGGGGCTGGATCTGAGCGCCCAGGAGCCACGCCTCTCCGTTTTTGAAGATCACGTAGCTATCCGTCAGCTGCACCTTCCCTTCCCGCAGGCTTTTTACCTCCCACCCCTGAAGCTGGAGGCCCGCCTCGATGCTTTCTTCCAGGTGGTAGTCAAAGCGCGCCTTCTTGTTCTGGGCGATGGTATTGCTGGGTTTTTTCGGTTTCTTGGCCATGGCCGCGGATTATATAGATCAGCACCCATCCTGGATACGGGGTCGCCGGTTCGCGCCGCTTCCGGTGGTGGTCTTCAGGATTCGGCCAATCCTGCTACAATCGCGCTGGCGTCGAAAATGACAGATCTCATATAACAATAGCTGCGGCCACAATCCCATGACTCAAATAAACGTAACGCAGAGAGACACGATGACCCGCAAAATGCACGGAACCTGGTCCAGCCGGTGGACCTTCATTCTGGCGGCGACCGGCTCCGCCGTGGGCCTGGGCAATATATGGAAGTTCCCCTATATCGCGGGCGAACATGGCGGCGGCGCCTTCGTCATGATCTATCTGCTTTGTATCGTAGTGATCGGTGTACCCATCATGATGGCCGAGACCATGCTCGGCCGACGGGGCCGACAGAGCCCGATCAACACCATGCGGGATCTGTGCATCGAGGCCAGGGCCAGCCGGCTCTGGGTGGCCATTGGCTGGAGCGGGGTTCTGGCGGGGCTGCTGATCCTCTCCTTTTACAGCGTCATCGCCGGCTGGTCGCTCAACTACATTTTCACGATTGCGGATGGCACCTTCATCAATGCCAGTTCCGAGACCGTCGTGGCGAACTTCGAGACCTTGCAGGCCAACAAGAGCGAAATGATCTTCTGGCACACGCTCTTTATCCTCATGACCATGGCTGTGGTCATCGGGGGTGTCAGCAAGGGGCTGGGAAATACCATTCGGATCATTATGCCGGTCCTCTTCGTTCTGCTCCTGGCGCTGCTGGGCTACGGGTTTACGGAAGGGAATTTCCGAGAGGGTTTCAGCTTCCTGTTCAACTTCAAGGTGGAGAGCCTCACCTGGGGTGGCGTGCTGGTGGCTCTCGGCCATGCGTTTTTTACCCTGAGCCTGGGCATGGGCGCCATCATGGCCTACGGCTCCTACATGCCGGGAGATACGTCTATTGGTAAGACGGTCATGACCGTGGCGGCCCTGGATACCACCGTCGCGCTGGTGGCCGGGCTTGCGATTTTCCCCATCGTGTTCGCCCACGAAAGCCTGCAGGCGGGCGCCGGACCGGGCCTCCTGTTCGTCAGCCTGCCGGTGGCCTTCGGCAACATGACGGGGGGGCTTGTCTTTGGGGTGCTCTTCTTTGTACTCATCAGCCTCGCGGCCTGGAGTTCGGCCATTTCTTTGATCGAGCCGGGGGTGGCCTGGCTGGTGGAAACCCAGAAATTCGGGCGGGTTGGGGCCAACCTCCTGTTGGGAGCGGTGGCCTGGACTCTGGGCCTCGGAACTGTCTTGTCGTTCAACGATTGGGCTGGCGAGGAATACCAACTCTTCGGGTTGACCTTCTTTGAACTGGTGGACTCGCTTACCGCCAACTTCATGCTGCCCCTGGGAGGGATGTTCATTGCGATTTTCGCAGGCTGGTTCATGCGCAGAGAGCATGTTCGCCGGGAGCTTTCTCACGAATCCCCGCGCATGTTCGAGCTCTGGCGTTTCCTGGTGCGATACATTTCACCCACTCTGGTGCTGCTGGTTTTTATCTCGCTGATCTGGGATATGGTCGCTAACTGATATCGTCAACCGAAGGTTTGAAGTGCCCCGTGGCAAAACATATTGAACGCAGTGCGTTGGTGGAATACTCAGCACCCCAGATGTACGCGCTGGTCAACGACGTTGAGAATTATCCCCATTTCATGCGGGGCTGCGTGGGCGCCGAGGTGCTCAGGCAGGGGGACGGTTTCTTGGAGGCGCGTCTGGATCTGCGCATGGGCGCCCTGGAGAAGAGCTTTGTCACTCGCAACACCCTGGTGCCTCACGAAGCCATCGAAATGCATTTGCTGCAAGGGCCGTTCAGGACGCTTGAGGGACTCTGGACCTTTCGTGCCCTCAGCGAGACGGCCTGCAAAGTAAGCCTAAGCCTGAGTTTCGAGTTTGAGAGTAAACTGCTGGCTCTGGCCGCCGACCCCTGGTTCGAGGGTGTTGGCAATCAGTTGGTGTCGGCGCTGGTGGAGCGGGCCAAGGAGGTCTATGGGTAGGCCTGTTGTGAATCCCGGACAGGAAGAGTGGTCGTGAGCGGTAATACGGACAGCATCCAAGTGGAGGTCGCCTACGCGCGGCCCGACAAGCAGAGAATCATCGCCTTGCAGGTCGCTCCGGGGACCACAGCTCTGGAGGCGGCGCAGCTTTCAGGGATTGTGGATGAATTTCCGGAAATCGACCTGGCGGAAGCGAAGATGGGACTGTTTGGCAAGCATTTTGGCACCAAGGGCATGAAACCCGCCGATCAATACCGGGTGCAGGAACGGGATCGGGTGGAAATTTACCGACCCCTGATCGCGGACCCGAAAGAGGTCCGTCGCCGTCGCGCCGAAAAGGCGAAGGCCGCGAAGACCTGAATCAACCCTCGGCACCGCCCGGATTTTCCCCGGCCGTCTGCAACTGGCTGGGTCGGAAATCTCCAACGAAATGGGTCAACTGGCCTCCATCGTCGAAGAATACGGTGAGTCGCTCCGTGGTGGTTTCGCCCTCGGAGTCACGCACGGAAAAGAAATAATCCCAGCGGTTCTGCTGGAAACTGTCCGTGATCAACGGCGTGCCGAGCACATAGTTGACCTGGCGTTTGGTCATGCCCGGTTGCAACTGATCGATCATATCCTGAGTGACGATGTTGCCCTGCTGAATAGTCAGCCGGTAAACCCCCGGAAACTGAAACCAGGAGCAGGCGCCCAGGCTGGTGGCGCCGGCGATGACCAGGATGCTGATCAGGGTTTTACGAAGGTAGGACTTTCTCATTGCCTGGGGTTCCACATTGGTGCGCGAACGCGGATAATACATGATTAAATTGCCTACTGCGAAGCCACACCCAAAGCCGGCGGCACACCCGGGTTCAAGCCCGGTCGCCCGGACTTGACTCCATCCAGCCGGCCGATAAAACGAGGGAGCCACGATGTCATCGGAAAATGCTGAACTCCGCAATGCGGGACTCAAAGTGACCCTGCCACGGGTCAAGATTCTGCAAATTTTGGAGGGTTCCGACCAGCGGCACATGAGTGCTGAAGATGTCTACAAGGCTCTGTTGGAGCAAGGCGAAGATGTAGGCCTTGCCACGGTGTACCGAGTGCTGACCCAATTTGAAAACGCCGACCTGGTCATGCGTCACAACTTCGATGGTGGCCACTCTGTTTTCGAACTGGCGCGCGGGGAGCACCACGATCACATGGTGTGCGTTGATACAGGCAAGGTGATCGAGTTCCACAATGAACAAATCGAAGAGCTTCAGTTAAAGCTGGCCGAAGAGCACGGCTACGACCTGGTCGGGCACTCGCTGGTCCTCTATGTGAAGCCGAAGAACAAGTGAGATCCAGCGTCTCCCGCTTCGTTCCCTCGCCTCAGGCCTCCACCATCTCCCGCGCATGATCCAGTGAAGCCTGGGTCATCCTGTTGTTGCCAATCATCCGGGCAATTTCCTCTACGCGCTGATCGTGGTTGAGCTGCTCCAGGCTGGTCATTGCCGTATTGCCTTTGGTGCTCTTGTTCACTCGCAGGTGGCTGTGGGCCTTGCTGGCGACCTGGGCCAGGTGAGTGACGCAGATGATCTGGGCCCTCTCTCCAAGCTGCCGCAGCAGTCGTCCCACCGTGTCCGCAGTGGCGCCGCCAATCCCTACGTCGATTTCATCAAACACCAGAGTCGGGGCGGGCGAGGTCTGCGCGGTGACCACTTGGATGGCCAGGCTGATACGGGACAATTCACCCCCTGAGGCGATCTTGACCAGCGGTTTGAGCGGCTGCCCCGGGTTGGTGCTGATGACCAGTTGAACCTCTTCCAGGCCCGTCGCCGCCGGTTTTTCTCCGGGAGTGAGGTCCACCTCCAGCCGGGCGTGCTCCATGGAGAGCTTCTTCAGCTGCTGGTTAACCGCCTTGGCCAGACGCTTGCCAGCGGATTGGCGCTGGGCGCTGAGGGTCTCCGCCAGACGGCGGTACTCCGTTTCCAGTTGTTCCAGTTTGGCCGCCAACCGGTCCAGGTCTCCGTCTTCGCCGGCAAGTCCCTGCAGTTCCGTGCTCAGGTTCTGGTGCAGAGCCGGTAGCTCGTCCGGCTGGACGCGGTGCTTGCGGGCAATTTCAAAAATGGCGCTGAGGCGCTCCTCCACAAACTGCAGGCGTTCCGGGTCCAGCTCAAACCCGTCGATGTAGCGCTCCACACCGCTCTGGGCCTCTTCCACCTGAATCTGGGCCGAGGCCAGCATCTGCGCCGCCTCCCGGAAGGCAGGCACATCCTGCGGCAAGTCCTCCACAATCTGCAGTGCCTGGTTCATGGCTTCCAGGAGGCTCTGGTCCTCGCCGCCGCACAAGGCCACCAGCTTGTAGCTGTTGTGCAGAATGGCTTCGCCGTTTGCCAGGGTTTTCTGCTCCGCCTCCAGCTGCTGGACTTCGTCAGGCTGCAGAGCCAGTTGATCCAGTTCCTCTACCTGATAGCTGAGCAGCTGAATGCGCGCGCTCGCTTCTTCGGCGTTTTCCTTCAGGTCCCGGAACCGGGTGAGAGTTGCCTGCCACTCGCGATAGGCGGTCGCCACCTGGGCCGCCAGTTCCTGGTGGCCGGCGTACTCGTCGAGCAAGCGGCGCTGAGTGTCCTTTTTCAGTAATGACTGATGCTCGTGCTGGGCATGGATGTCGATGAGCATCTGCCCCAGGCTGCGCAACTGGGCGATGGTGACCGGCTGCCCATTGATGTAGGCGCGCGAGCGGCCCTCGGCGGTGATAACCCGCCTCAACAGGCACTCACCGTCCAGGTCGAGATCGTGGTCCCCCAGCCACTGCCGAGCCGCCGGAAGGCGCTCGATATCAAAGCTGGCGTTTACTTCGGCCCGCTTCTGGCCGGCGCGGATCCGGTCGGCGTCCGCGCGATCTCCCAGGGTGAGCGCCAGAGCATCCAGCAATACGGACTTGCCTGCGCCTGTTTCCCCGGTAATAGCGGTCATGCCCTGGTGGAGTTCCAGGTCGAGTCTGTCCACCAGGGTGTAGTTATAGATCGCGAGATGCGTGAGCACGAAGCAACCCTCTTGCAGGAGATTTCTGGTTATTTATACAGGTTTTTGCTGAGCTCCACCAGAGGGGGCGGTCCAGGCAGAGGCAGTGCAACTGCGTCCCGACGGAGGACCGGTCCCGGTCTGGGGCGCAGAATTTTCAGACGCGATGCTTGAATGTGGCCGCGCTGTCCCCATATAGCGACAATTCAGACGTACATCCTTCATACGGGCCAAGGGGCTCACGGGAGCCCGGCCGCAACCATCGGGAAGACGGGAGATAGTAGTGGCAGACGAACATCGCGATCAAGAAGGCCGGGGCCAGGCAGACGAGCCTCAGGATCGGCCGGAGGAGCAATCCGCAGCGCAGGATCAGGGCGAAAAGTCCGCAAAACAGGAAGGCGAGCAGGAGCGGGATCTGGAAGCGGAGATCGAGGAACTGCAAGCCCGCCTGGTCCATGCCAATGAAGAGGTGCTGCGCGCCCAGGCGGACGCTCAGAACGCTCTGCGCCGGGCCGAGCGGGATGTGGAGAAGGCGCACAAGTTTGGCCAGGAGAAACTTGTGAGTGATCTGCTGGCCGTGGTGGACAACCTCGAGCGCGCACTCGGAGCTGTCAGCGAACCCAATGACGAGTCCGTCAAGGCCATCGTCGAAGGCGTGGAGCTCACGCACAAGGGGCTGGTTGACACTCTCAGGAACCACAAGGTCGAGCAGATCGACCCCCAGGGCGAGCCTTTCGACCCGGAGCTGCATCAGGCCATGACCACAACTGAAAGCCGCGAGGTGGAGCCCAACACGGTGCTCGAGGTGTTTCAGAAGGGCTACACGCTGCACGGGCGTCTGGTTCGTCCGGCCATGGTCGTGGTTTCCAAGGCGCCTGTGGAAGCCTGAGGTCGGAATCGACAAATTGAGCGGCGCTGCCGGCTTGAAATTCCGCGCGGCGAGCCAATATAGGCAGCAACTGTTTCCAAATCGTCAGGGCCGAACAGACCGGCAGCGACACATCGAACATAGTGGGAGATTATCAAATGGGTAAAATCATCGGCATCGACCTGGGAACCACCAATTCCTGTGTCGCCATCCAGGAAGGCGGCAAGGCCAAGGTCATCGAGAACGCAGAAGGCGATCGCACCACGCCTTCCATCGTGGCGTTTACAGAAGACAAGGAAATCCTGGTAGGGCAGAGCGCGAAGCGACAGGCCGTCACCAACCCCCACAATACCCTGTTTGCGGTCAAGCGTCTGATCGGCCGCAAGTTCAAGGACGACGTGGTACAGAAAGACATCTCTATGGTGCCCTACAAAATTGTCGAAGCGGACAATGGCGATGCCTGGGTGGAAGTGGCCGGCGACAAGAAAGCGCCGCCGCAGATCTCCGCCGAAGTCCTGAAGAAAATGAAGAAGACTGCGGAAGACTACCTGGGTGAGAAAGTCACAGAGGCGGTGATTACCGTGCCCGCCTACTTCAACGACTCCCAGCGCCAGGCGACCAAGGACGCCGGACGAATCGCCGGGCTTGAAGTCAAGCGCATCATCAACGAGCCCACCGCTGCGGCTCTTGCCTATGGTATGGACAAGGCCAAGGGCGATCGCACCATTGCGGTCTACGACCTGGGCGGTGGAACCTTCGATATCTCCATTATCGAGATTGCCGATGTGGACGGTGAGCACCAGTTCGAAGTGCTGTCCACCAACGGGGACACCTTCCTCGGCGGTGAGGACTTTGACCTGCGCCTGATCGAGTATCTGGCGGCCGAATTCAAGAAGTCCAACGGCATCGACCTGCACAACGATCCGCTGGCTCTGCAGCGCCTGAAGGAAGCGGCGGAAAAAGCCAAGATCGAGTTGTCGTCGAGCCAGCAGACCGAGGTGAACCTGCCTTACATCACCGCGGACGCGACCGGACCCAAGCACCTTGTGGTCAAGCTCACCCGCGCAAAGCTGGAAAGCCTGGTGGAGGAACTGGTTCAGCGATCCCTGGAGCCGGTCAAGACTGCGATTCAGGATTCCGGCGTTTCGGTGAACGACATCAGCGATGTGATCCTGGTGGGTGGTCAGACCCGTATGCCGCTGGTACAGACCAAAGTGGCTGAGTTCTTCGGCAAGGAGCCCCGCAAAGACGTGAACCCCGACGAAGCTGTCGCCATGGGCGCGGCCATTCAGGGGGCGGTCCTGTCAGGCGATGTGAAAGACGTGCTGCTGCTGGATGTGACTCCGCTGACTCTGGGTATCGAGACCATGGGTGGCGTGGCGACTCCGTTGATCGAGAAGAACACCACCATACCCACCAAGAAGTCCCAGGTGTTCTCAACCGCGGAAGACAATCAGACGGCAGTGACCATCCACGTGGTACAGGGTGAGCGCAAGCAGGCGACCCAGAACAAGTCGCTGGGCCGGTTCGACCTGGCCGACATCCCGCCCTCGCCGCGCGGCATGCCCCAGATCGAAGTGACCTTCGATATCGATGCCAACGGTATCCTGAACGTGAGCGCGAAAGACAAGGCCACCGGCAAAGAGCAGTCCATCGTCATCAAGGCCTCCTCCGGCCTCAGCGACGATGAGATCGATCAAATGGTCAAGGACGCGGAAGCCAACGCCGAAGCGGACCGCAAGTTCGAGGAGCTGGTCTCCGCCCGCAATACGCTGGAAGGTCTGATTCACGCGACCCGCAAGACCCTGGAAGAAGCCGGAGACAAGGCATCGGCCGACGAAAAGTCCGCGATTGAAGCGGCCCTGTCCGAGGCGGAAGAAGCGGTCAAGACCGACGACAAGGAGAAGATCGACGCAGCGGCGACCAAACTGGGCGAAGCGTCCAGTTCTCTAGCTCAGAAGATGTACGCGGAGCAGGGCCAGCCGGGGGCAGAAGGTGCTCAGGCCGGGGGAGCCCAGCAGGAGAAGCCGGCTGAAGATGGCGCAGTGGATGCGGAGTTTGAAGAGGTCAAGGAAGACAACAAGTAAGGCGGCTCCGCCGGGTCGGACGCTTGTGTCCGACCTGCACAAACGCCAGGTTGCGGCAGCGCGGAGCCCGGGGGCACCCCCGGTTCCGGGCCAGACTCCGACTCATTTGGAACCGGAACGCGGGACTCGTCCCGCGTTCGTTGTCTCTGCAGGGGTGGACCTGGGCGAGCTGATCCGGTAGCGTCCTGCTCCTTTCATCTCACGGTCAACAGTGGACCTTCACCTCTAAACTTTTACCTGAACAAGTAAAGCGAATGGCAAAGCGCGACTATTACGAAATACTGGGTGTGAGCAAGGGCGCTTCCGAGCAGGAGCTCAAAAAGGCCTATCGCCGCATCGCGATGAAGTATCACCCGGACCGCAACCCGGACGACCAGACCGCCGAAGAGAAATTCAAGGAGGCCAGTGAAGCCTACGAGGTCCTGTCCGACGCGAACAAGCGGGCGGCCTATGACCAGTTCGGTCACGCGGGCGTGGAAGGCGCCGGCGGCATGGGCGGCGGTGCCGGCGGGTTCGGAAGCTTCAGTGACATCTTTGGGGATGTTTTTGGCGATATCTTCGGCGGAGCCGCGCGGGGTCGCGGCGGCCCCTCGCGTGGCGCCGACCTGCGCTACACCCTGGAACTGACCCTCGAGGATGCCGTGAAGGGCACCACCGTTCAGATCCAGGTGCCTACCCTCGTAACCTGTGATCTGTGTGAGGGCAGTGGCGCCAAGGCGGGGAGCCAGCCCAGCACCTGTACCACCTGTGGCGGCATCGGGCAGGTGCGCATGCAGCAGGGCTTCTTTTCCGTGCAGCAAACCTGCCCCAACTGCCGGGGCCGGGGTCGGGTGATTACCGATCCGTGCAACAAGTGTCACGGACAGGGGCGCCTGGAAGAGACCAAAACCCTCTCGGTGAAAGTCCCTCCGGGAGTGGACTCAGGAGACCGGATCCGCCTGGGCGGCGAAGGTGAGGCAGGCGCGGAAGGAGGGCCGCCCGGGGACCTTTATGTCCAGGTGGCGGTCCGGCCCCACGAAATCTTCGAGCGGGACGGCAAGAATCTTCACTGCGAGGTTCCGATCGGCTTCGTGGAAGCTGCCTTGGGCGGGGAATTGGAAGTGCCCACCCTGGACGGCCGGGTGAAACTGAAAGTGCCGGCCGAAACCCAGACCGGCAAGCTGTTCCGTCTGCGTGGCAAGGGCGTGACTCCGGTACGCGGTGGCGCGCCCGGAGATTTGATGTGTCGCGTGGTGGTGGAAACCCCCGTGAATCTCAACAGCCGACAAAAAGAACTGCTTCGGGAATTGCAGGAAAGCATGTCCGATAACAAAAACTCGCCCCGGCAGAGCAGCTGGTTTGAAGGGATGAAGAATTTCTTCGGGGCGTAAGCTAAAGGTAGGGCCGGTTAACCAACAGCGTTGACCGGTTCTGCCAGCATTGGGGCACCATGAAGACAATTGCCAATATCTTCCTCAAAGGGCTCCTGCTGACGCTGCCCGCTTTCATTACCTTCGGCCTGATCTACTGGCTTTTTGCAGTCGCCGAAGAGCTGTTGCGCGTTCCCCTGAGCTTTGTCCTGCCTGCGGGCTGGTATCTTCCGGGCATGGGGGTGGTCTCGGCCCTCGGCATCATCTTTCTGGTGGGCCTCCTGGTACAGGCCTACCTTGTGGGTCGCGTTTTCCATCTGTTCGAGGGACTGGTGCAGCGCATCCCCCTGGTCAAGACTCTCTATGGCGGTGCCAAGGATCTGCTCTATTTTCTGGCCGGTGGCAAGAACACGGACATGCAGAAGGTGGTTTCCATAACGCTGGATGGCAACATCAGGATGATCGGGTTTGTCACCAACCAGGATGTGACACTGGGCGATCAGGATGATCTAATTACCGTCTATCTGCCGCTCAGCTACCAGATTGGCGGCTTTCTGCTGTACCTGCCCAAATCCCGCTGTGAGCCCCTGGACATCCCCGTTCAGCAAGCCATGCAGCAGGTGCTGACGGCACATGTAATGCGTAACCACGACAACAGGTCCCCCGAATGACAACTCGAATTGCCGTGACCGGCGCCGCTGGGCGCATGGGAAAAATGCTGATTGAAACCCTCGCCAGCGCTGATGGGGCGCAGTTGAGCGCGGCCATCGAACGCCCCGACAGCTCCCTGGTCGGGGCTGATGCGGGCGAGTTGGCCGGCATCGGCCGTAACGGGGTGGCCGTGGTCGGCAAGCTCGAAGACGTGTTCGACAGTTTCGATGTGCTCATCGACTTTACCGCTCCCGAAGCGACTCTGGCGAATGCGCGCCTCTGCGCGGCAGCCGGCAGGAAAATGGTCGTGGGCACCACGGGCTTCAGCGCTGAGCAAAAAGCCGATCTGCTTGGCTACCAGCAGAACATGGGCCTTTGCATGGCCGCGAATTTCAGTACCGGCGTGAACGTCTGCCTCAAACTCCTGGAAATGGCCGCAAGGACCTTTGGTGACGAGGTGGATATCGAGATCTACGAAGCCCACCACCGCCACAAGGTGGACGCGCCCTCCGGGACCGCGCTGGCCATGGGTGAGGTGGTGGCTGACTCCCTGGGCCGGGACCTCGCCAAGGTCGCCGTTTACGGCCGCGAAGGCCGGACCGGCGCCCGCGAACGGGACACAATCGGCTTCGCCACCGTGCGGGGCGGCGATGTGGTGGGTGACCATACGGTAATGTTCATGGCCGAGGGCGAGCGGGTGGAGATCACCCACAAGGCGTCCAGTCGAATGTCTTTCGCCCGCGGCGCCGTGCGGGCGGCGAAATGGCTGAACGGGCGGGGCCCGGGCCTCTACGACATGCGGGACGTTCTCGGCCTGAGTTGACCGCCTGAGTCCATTCTACCTGAACCGCGCCAGTCGAGGAATGCGGCCAGTCGAGCATCTTTGCGCTCGGCTCGGGACCCGAGCGTTCTTTATGAGCACAACGGCTATTGGACAGGACCACCTCCTTTCGTTAAAATGCGCTCCCGAACTGCGCCAGGCATCGGAGCAATCCTCCTCGGCACAGCCAACGGACAGATCCAACAAACAGGTTGATATCGACGGTCCATGCACAACACTGCAACCGTGAACACCAGACACCGAAAAGCGAGATGAAGCCGAGCGTTTCATCTCGCTTTTTTTCAACCTGTAATTGGCAACCTCCAAACCCGAACCCATTCACCCAGAGTAGCTTGCTCCCGCCGGGAACAAGCCGAGCAGCCGCGCGCCTAAATCGGCCGGACCCAGGCAAACCGGCAACGCCCCAACGCATCTGCTCGCGCTTGCGGAACGAGCGAACCCGGCAACCGAAAGAGTAACGAGGAGAGTAATTTGACAGCAGCGGCCCACCGACCAGCCATTCTTGCACTCGCAGACGGCACTATATTCCGGGGCGTAGCCATTGGGGCTGAGGGGATCTCCACCGGCGAAGTGGTATTCAACACTGCCATGACCGGATATCAGGAGATTCTTACCGATCCGTCCTACGCCAAGCAGATCGTTACATTGACATATCCCCATGTGGGCAATGTGGGCACGAACGATGAGGATGAGGAATGTGGGCACATCTGGGCGTCCGGTCTTGTGATCCGTGATCTGCCGCTGCTTGCCAGCAGCTTCCGCAACCAGGAGACGCTGGAAGACTACCTCAGGAAAAACAACGTCGTGGGGATTGCCGATATCGACACGCGCCGGCTCACGCGCATTATTCGTGACCAGGGCGCGCAAAACGGATGCCTCATGGCCGGCGACATCGACGAGGAAAAGGCCGTTGCCGCTGCCCGGGAATTCCCCGGCCTCAAGGGAATGGACCTGGCCAAACTGGTTTCTACAGACAAGGTGTACCCGTGGGAAGAGGGAAGCTGGGAGCTGGGCGGACATTTCCGCAAGCCGCCGAAGGGCGAGCGTTACAAAGTGGTTGCCTATGACTACGGCGTGAAGCGCAATATTCTCCGGCTCCTGGTGGACCAGGGTTGCGAGCTGGTGGTGGTCCCGGCCCAGACTCCCGCAGAGGAGGTTCTGGCCATGAACCCCGACGGCGTTTTCCTTTCCAATGGCCCCGGCGATCCCGAGCCCTGCGATTATGCCGTTGAAGCCATTCGCAAGATTGTCGAGGCCGGCGTCCCCACCTTCGGCATTTGCCTCGGGCACCAATTGCTGGGCCTGGCCAGCGGCGCCCGCACTCAAAAGATGAAGTTCGGCCATCATGGCGCAAATCATCCAGTGCAGGACCTCGAGCGAAAAAATGTAATGATCACCAGCCAAAACCATGGCTTTACAGTGGACGACAGTACACTGGGTGACAACGTGGTAGTGACCCATCGCTCCCTTTTCGACGGGTCCCTTCAGGGGATTCACCGCACCGACAAACCCGCATTCAGCTTTCAGGGGCACCCGGAAGCGAGCCCGGGTCCGCACGACGTATCGCCACTGTTCGAGCATTTCGTTGAATTGATGAAGGAAAGACGCGAGACGGGAGACGGCAGACGAGAGAAATAGCGTCGTTGTTGCCGAGCCCTTTGTGTTGACCATCTAACTCTGCCGTCTCTCGTCTATCGGAGCACTCAATGCCAAAACGAACCGACTTAGAATCCATCCTGATCATTGGGGCCGGTCCCATCGTCATCGGTCAGGCCTGCGAGTTTGATTATTCAGGCGCACAAGCCTGCAAGGCGCTGCGCGAGGAGGGCTACCGGGTGATCCTGGTGAACTCCAATCCCGCAACCATCATGACCGATCCGGCCATGGCGGATGCCACCTACATCGAGCCCATCAACTGGCAAACCGTCAGAAAGATCATCGAGAAAGAACGTCCCGACGCCGTGCTGCCCACCATGGGCGGACAAACCGCTCTGAACTGCGCCCTTGATCTGCACCGTCACGGTGTGCTGGAGGAATTCGGAGTGGAACTGATTGGCGCCGATGAAGATGCCATCGACAAAGCCGAAGACCGCAGCCGCTTCGACGAGGCCATGAAAAAGATCGGGCTTGAATGCCCGCGCGCCAAAATCGTTCACAGTCTGAACGAGGCCATGGAGGTACCGAAGGAGTTCGGGTTTCCCTGCATTATCCGCCCGTCCTTCACCATGGGCGGCTCCGGCGGCGGCATCGCCTATAACTGGGAAGAATTCGAAGAAATCTGCGTTCGCGGTCTGGACCTTTCCCCAACCAACGAACTGTTGATCGACGAGTCGCTGATCGGCTGGAAAGAGTTCGAGATGGAAGTTGTCCGGGACAAGAATGACAACTGCATCATCGTGTGCTCCATCGAAAACTTCGACCCGATGGGAGTCCATACTGGCGACTCCATCACCGTAGCGCCGGCCCAGACGCTCACCGACAAGGAATATCAGATCATGCGCAACGCATCCATTGCGGTGCTGCGCGAGATCGGTGTGGAAACTGGCGGTTCCAACGTTCAGTTCGCCGTGAACCCGGAGAACGGCCGCCTGGTGGTAATCGAGATGAACCCCCGGGTGTCCCGCTCTTCGGCACTGGCTTCCAAGGCGACCGGCTTTCCCATTGCCAAAGTGGCCGCCAAGCTGGCTGTGGGCTATACCCTCGACGAGCTCAAGAACGAGATCACCGGCGGAGCGACCCCCGCATCTTTCGAGCCCACAATCGACTACGTTGTCACCAAAGTCCCGCGCTTTACTTTCGAAAAGTTCGGTGAAGCCGATGCCCGCCTGACCACTCAGATGAAATCCGTTGGCGAGGTGATGGCAATCGGCCGGACCTTCCAGGAGTCTCTGCAGAAAGCATTGCGTGGACTCGAAGTGAATTCCTCCGGGTTTGAACCCTACGTCGATCTGAACAGCCCCACGGCCATGGAGCAGATTCGTCGGGACCTGACCACTCCCGGCGCAAATCGTATCTGGTTTGTGGCCGATGCGTTTCGAGCGGGCATGAGCGTCGATGAGGTTTATGAAACCTCCGGTATCGATCCGTGGTTCCTGGCTCAGATTGAAGACATCGTCAAGACCGAACAAGGTCTTGCGGGCCGCGATTTGAAATCAATTGGTGCGGACGAGATGTTCCGACTGAAGCGCAAGGGCTTCGCCGATTACCGCTTGAGCGTGGTTCTGGGAGAGACGGAAAAAACCGTGCGCAACCACCGCCACTCGCTGGGGGTGCACCCGGTCTACAAGCGCGTCGACACCTGTGCGGCCGAGTTCTCGACTTCCACTGCGTACATGTATTCCAGTTATGAGGAGGAGTGCGAATCTCAGCCTACGGACCGCGACAAGATCCTGGTCCTCGGCGGCGGTCCGAACCGGATCGGTCAGGGCATCGAATTTGATTACTGTTGTGTACACGCCGCCCTCGCCATGCGTGAAGACGGTTACGAGACCATCATGGTCAACTGTAACCCGGAGACCGTGTCCACTGATTACGATATTTCGGATCGCCTCTATTTCGAGCCGGTGACTCTGGAAGATGTGCTGGAGATTGTGGGCAAAGAGAAGCCTAAGGGAGTGATCGTTCAGTTCGGCGGTCAGACGCCCCTGAAGCTCGCCCGTGCCCTGGAGCAAGAGGGTGTACCCATCATCGGTACTTCGCCTGACGCGATCGACCGGGCTGAAGACCGGGAACGCTTCCAGCACATGATCAACACCCTCCAACTCAAGCAGCCGCCGAACGCCATTGCGCGCTCCATCGACGAAGCGGTGCGCGTCGCGGCACAGGTGGGCTACCCGCTGGTAGTCCGACCTTCCTATGTTCTGGGCGGCCGCGCCATGGAGATCGTTTACGACGAGGACGAGCTGCGCACCTACATGACCAGCGCAGTCCAGGTGACCGCCGATGCGCCGGTGCTGCTCGACCACTTCCTCAACAATGCGATTGAGGTGGACATCGATGCGGTAAGTGATGGCAAGCAGGTTGTGATTGGTGCAATCATGCAGCACATCGAACAGGCCGGCGTACACTCCGGCGATTCCGCCTGTTCCCTGCCGCCCTATTCCCTGACCAAGGATGTACAGGACGAGATGCGCGATCAGGTGAAACGCATGGCCCTGGAGCTTGGCGTCAAGGGTCTCATGAACGTGCAGCTCGCCTATCAGGATGGCGAGGTCTATGTGATCGAAGTGAACCCACGGGCATCGCGGACGGTGCCGTTTGTCTCCAAGTGCATCGGCGTATCCCTGGCCAAGGTGGCGGCGCGCTGCCAGGCGGGGCGCAGTCTGGAGGAGCAGGGGTTCACCCGGGAAATCGTGCCGGATTACTACTGCGTCAAGGAGGCCGTGTTTCCGTTCAACAAGTTCCCGGCTGTGGACCCCATTCTCGGTCCCGAAATGAAATCAACCGGTGAGGTCATGGGCGTCGGAGACACCTTTGCCGAGGCTTTTGCCAAGGCTCAGGAAGGGGCGGGCGAGGCCATTCCCGGAGGAGGTACCGCTTTCCTCAGTGTGCGGGACTTCGACAAAGATGGTATCGTACCTGTTGCCAGTGAGCTAGCGGAGCTCGGCTTTTCCCTGGCGGCGACTCGCGGTACCGCGAAAGTTATCGCCGGCGCTGGCCTGGAAGTGAAACAGGTCAACAAAGTAGCCGAGGGTCGACCTCACATTGTGGACATGATCAAAAACGACGAAATCAGCGTTGTGATCAACACCACGGAAGGTCGACAGGCTATCCGCGATTCTTCTTCGATTCGCCGCAGTGCGGAGAATCACAGCGTTTATTACACAACGACGCTTGCAGGTGCGCGAGCCATCTGCAACGCGCTGAAATTTGGTCAACAGAAGGACGTGCGACGTCTACAGGACCTCCACGGGAGATTAGTGCCATGAACAAAGTGCCCCTGACGGTTGCTGGCGCTGAGCGCCTGCGACAGGAACTGGACCAGCTGAAGAAAGTGGAACGCCCGCGTATCGTGAAAGCGATTGCCGAGGCCCGCGAGCATGGCGATCTGAAAGAGAACGCCGAGTACCATGCCGCTCGCGAGCAGCAAAGCTTCTGTGAGGGCCGGATCCAGGAAATCGAAGGCAAACTCAGTCACGCCCAGGTGATCGACGTAACCGCGATCCCCAACACCAACAAGGTAATCTTTGGAGTAACGGTTGATATCATCAATGTGGAGACGGACAAAACCGTCACTTACCAGATTGTCGGTGACGACGAGGCGGACGTGAAGGCCAATAAAATATCCGTGTCCTCGCCCATCGCCCGCGCTCTGATCGGCAAGGAAGTTGGCGACGAAGTCGAGGTCAAGACCCCTGCGGGCGAAGTGACCTACGAAATCGACAAGGTGCAGCACATCTGAGTTGCCCTCTGCCTCACTGCTTCGCGAGATCCCCGGCCAGCCGGGGATTTTTGCGTTTGGGGTAGCCACAAACGGCAGTGAACCATCACAACCTCTCTCCTTTTGAACTGATTATTGATGAGCTATAGTGCGCGTTCCGGTACCGCCCTTTGCTGTCCACCGGGCGGCCGGAGCTGGGAACAACGCAGTCAAAACGACAACGGAGAGTAAACAATGAGAACGATAGCAGTGATGTTGGTGGCGCTCCTCGCCGCCGCCCCGGCGTTCGCTCGGGACTCGGCCCATATGCTGTCCATCAAGGATGCACTGGCCGCGAACGACGCAAAGGAGCGTCTGGGTGACGAAGTGACTTTCTACTTCGGAGACCAGGGTCACCCCGCGGTGGGCCAGAAGATGAGTGAACTGGTGGCCAATCGCAAGACCAACGCCTTCGGCAAAAGCGACGAGGAGGCCTGCAACTGGGTGTTCCTCTCGTCGATGCTGGCCTTGCGAGACTCCGCTCTGCAGCGTGGGGCAGATGCAGTAGTCAACATCCAGAGCTTCTATGACAAGAACGCGGTCTCTGATAATGAGCGTTTCGAGTGCCACGCGGGGAACGTCATTGCGGGCGTTGCTCTGAAAGGAACTCTGGTGAAATTCAAGTAGCCTGTCAGGTCCCTTGATCCGGCCGTACGCTGTCAGAGCGGTCGGATCAGGTTGGACAGGCGCGGATTGGGCTTCTTGGCGGGTCGATGCAGCAGCACCGTCTTGCCAATGGATTGCACCGCTTCCGCCGCGGTCTTCTCGCACACCTCCTGCAAAATCGGCCCGCGCAGCTCCCGGTCCATCACAGCGATTTTGATCTTGATGAGCTCGTGATCGGCAAGGGCGCGGTCAACCTCTGCCAATAGTGATTCCGTCAGGCCCTTGCCGCCCACCTGAACGATGGGTTTGAGTTTATGGCCAATCGCGCGGAAGCGCTTTTTCTCGTCGTTGGATAACATGAATGGTCCCGTCTGGCGGTGGTGGCGAGTTCGCGGCTTCGGTTCTCGCAGACTCCCGTGTAAAATAGCGCGCATGGTAGCGCATTCACCGATTCCACGGAATGCGATCGACGTTTCTCCCCCCCTGGTTGAGTCCATGGCGAAATCAAAAAGCAGCCACCGCTGGCTGCGCGAGCACTTCAATGATCCCTTCGTTAAGCGTACCCAGCAGGACGGCTATCGCTCGCGCGCCAGCTATAAATTATTGGAACTTCAGGAGAAGGACCGGCTCCTAAAGCCCGGAATGACGGTGCTCGACCTGGGAGCGGCCCCTGGCGGCTGGTCGCAGGTGGCGGCAGAGTTTGTGGGTGAGAAGGGCAAGGTCATTGCCTCGGATATTTTGCCCATGGATGCCATTGCCGGGGTTGAGTTCATTGAAGGGGATTTTACCGAAGAAGGAGTGCTGCAAGATATTCTGAATGCTCTGGGCGACCGACAGGCGGACCTTGTAATGTCCGATATGGCCCCCAACATGAGTGGTGTAACGGATATCGATCAGCCCAAGTCCATGTATCTCGTCGAGCTGGCACTGGACCTTGCGAAACAGACTCTGAACGAGAAGGGTACGCTGGTCACAAAAGTGTTCCAGGGAGAAGGCTTTGAGGCTTTCTACCAGGATCTTCGCCGGAATTTCCAGAAGGTGGTTTCGCGCAAGCCGACGGCTTCACGGGCGCGGTCGAGGGAGCTGTACGTGGTGGCGAAGGGCCTGAAAGCCCGTTGATCACCCGCTGACCTCCGGGTCCGCGCTGCTTGTGCTCCGGTGCCGCGGGGGATAAAGTGCATACCCAGAGGCTTGACTCCCATGGGAAAGTCACCCAATCTCAATAGATCCGTCAATCAGGATGCCGCATTCCGCCCGCCAAGCCCCGGCTTTCCTGAGTCGGGAGAGACCTTTATCGACATTTCAGGGTCCAAGTTCACAAGCTCAAACTTAAAAAGCGTCGGTGCTTCACGCCACTGCGCCTTGAAGGGCTCATATATTACAGTAGCAAAGGTGAGGATAACTCATTGAACGACATGGCAAAAAATCTCGTCCTGTGGCTGATAATCGCCGGCGTCCTGCTGATGGTTTTTCAGACATTCAGCCCCCAGCCCGAACAAGACAGCCTCACTTATTCGGATTTCATTGAGGAACTGCGCAGCGGGCGAATCCAGGAGGTCGAAATCGACCAGCTGGAGATTGCCGGGCAGCGCCAGGACGGCAGCCAGTTCACCACTATTCGCCCCCCCAACCTGCCAGACAATACCCTGCTGCAGGATCTGGAAGCCCATAACGTGCGCTATGAAGGCGTGGAGATGAAGGAGCCCAGTCTCTGGCAACAGCTGCTCGTGGCCAGCTTCCCCATTTTGCTGATCATCGCCGTTTTCATGTTCTTCATGCGGCAGATGCAGGGCGGTGCCGGCGGTCGCGGTGGCCCCATGAGCTTTGGCAAAAGCAAGGCGCGCCTGCTGGGTGAGGACCAGATCAAGACCACCTTCGCCGATGTGGCGGGTGTGGATGAAGCCAAGGAAGAGGTGCAGGAGCTGGTGGAGTACCTGCGCGACCCGTCCAAATTCCAGCGGCTGGGGGGCCGGATCCCCCGGGGCGTGTTGATGGCGGGCCAGCCCGGTACCGGTAAAACTCTGCTGGCAAAAGCCATCGCCGGCGAAGCCAAGGTGCCGTTCTTTTCCATCTCGGGCTCCGACTTCGTGGAGATGTTCGTGGGCGTCGGCGCCTCCCGTGTCCGGGACATGTTTGATCAGGCGAAGAAACAGGCGCCCTGTATCATCTTTATCGACGAAATCGACGCAGTGGGTCGCCATCGTGGCGGCGGCCACGGCGGTGGTCACGACGAGCGTGAGCAGACCCTTAACCAGTTGCTAGTGGAAATGGACGGCTTCGAGGAAAACGACGGCGTGATCGTGATCGCGGCCACCAACCGTCCGGACGTCCTCGACAAGGCGCTGCTGCGCCCTGGCCGTTTTGATCGACAGGTCTATGTGGGTCTGCCGGACATTCGCGGCCGCGAGCAGATCCTCAAGGTTCACATGCGCAAGGTCCCCATCGACGAGTCGGTAAAGCCCACCGTCATCGCGCGCGGAACCCCCGGTTTCTCCGGTGCTGAGCTGGCAAACATTGTGAACGAAGCTGCGCTCTTTGCAGCGCGCGCCAACAAGCGCCTGGTCACCATGGAGGATTTCGAGAAGGCCCGCGACAAGATCATGATGGGCGCCGAGCGCAAGACCATGGTCATGAGCGAGAAGGAGAAGGAAAACACCGCCTACCACGAAGCCGGCCATGCCATCGTGGGCCGCCTGGTGCCGGAGCACGACCCGATCCACAAGGTCACCATTATCCCTCGTGGCCGGGCGCTGGGGGTCACCCAGTTCCTGCCGGAGGAAGACAAGTACAGCATCAGCAAGCGCGCGCTGGAATCGCAACTGTGCTCGCTCTTCGGAGGGCGAATTGCCGAGGAAATGACCCTGGGTGCGGATGGTGTCACCACGGGTGCCTCGAACGACATCGAGCGGGCGACCCAGATGGCCCGCAACATGGTGATGAAGTGGGGACTGTCCGAGAAGCTCGGCCCCTTGCATTACGGCGAGGAGGAGGGAGCCTACCCGGGCATGTCCAGTTCCAACTATTCCGGGGCCACCTCCAACCTGATCGACGAAGAGATTCGCCGTATCATCGACACCTGCTATGAGCGCGCCAAGAAGATCCTGGAAGAAAATCGGGATATCTTGGAAGCAATGAAAAACGCATTGATGGAGTACGAGACCATCGACGCGGAGCAGGTCAGCGATTTGATGGCACGCCGCCCGATGCGTCCGCCACGGGAATGGCGCGATGACGACTTCAATGGCCATCTGGGCAGTGCGGAAACGCCGGAAGACAAGGGCAGCAAGAAGCCCGGGCCCATTGGCGGTCCGGCCAGCGAACACTGAGTTCGCTGGTGCACGGAAGTAACTGATTTTCGGGCCAGCATGCCCAGGCAGCTGGCCCGATTGCTTTTTGGGCGCTCTCGATGGAGCGCACCACTTGTAAGGGGCACACCAAGTGAATCTCACCCTGGGTGACCAGTCGCTCGATCTCTCCCGCCCTGTGATCATGGGCATTCTCAACGCGACCAAGGATTCGTTTTCCGACGGCGGCTCCTACTTTCGCGGCCAGACGCTGGACCTGGATCTGGCCTTGCGCAGGGTGGAAGCCATGATCGCCGAAGGCGCGGACATCATTGACGTGGGGGGTGAATCGACCCGTCCCGGTGCCCAGGCGGTTTCGCTGGCCGAGGAGCGCCAGCGGGTGGTACCGCTGGTGGCAGCCATCCACGAGCGCTTTGAAGTGGCCATATCCGTGGACACAAGCACCCCCGAGATCATTCAGGAAGCTACGGAAGCCGGAGCCGGTCTCATCAACGACATTCGGGCCCTGGGGCGCGAAGGTGCGCTGGCAGCGGCGGCAAAGAGTGGTGCGGCCGTGTGTCTGATGCACATGCAGGGCGAGCCGCAAACCATGCAGGTCAACCCCAGTTATCGCGATGTCACGGAGGAGGTCCGGGCCTTCCTGGTCGAGCGGGCCGCGGCTTGTGAGGCGGCGGGAATCGGCCGCGACCAGATCATCCTGGACCCGGGCTTTGGTTTCGGTAAAACACTCGACCACAATCTGCAACTGCTGCGCGACCTGTCGGTTTTCGACGGCCTTGGCTATCCAATACTGGTCGGCTTTTCCCGCAAATCCATGATCGGCAAATTACTGGGGCGCGAAGTGCACGAACGGGTTGTTGCCAGTGTGACGCTGGCCACGTTGGCCGCTCAGCGGGGGGCTAAACTCATTCGCGTGCATGATGTCGCAGCTACCAGGGATGCGCTTCAAATCCTCGCAGCAATCGAGGACAATGCGCGCCCTGCGTAACACTTACACAGCAGTTCGGATCTTCGACTGGCGATCCATTTTCAACCCCGATCCGCACCTCAATCCGGGCGCACCAACAACAGGAAGCGGTCACACAGGGAGCGATTTTCATTCATGGGAGCAGCAAACATGGCGCGACGATATTTTGGCACCGACGGCATTCGTGGACGAGTAGGGCAGGCCCCCATCACGCCCGATTTCGTACTGCGTCTGGGCTGGGCTGCGGGCAGGGTGCTGGCGGAGCGCTATAGTGGTCCCAAACTGATACTGATCGGCAAGGACACGCGCATATCCGGTTACATGTTCGAATCCGCCTTGCAGGCGGGACTGATCAACGGCGGGGTGGACGTGGGCCTGCTCGGCCCCATGCCGACGCCGGCCATCGCCTACCTGACCCGCACCTTCCAGGCCCAGGCGGGAATTGTGATCAGCGCCTCGCACAATCCCTATCACGACAACGGCATCAAGTTCTTCAGCGGGCAGGGCACCAAGTTGCCGGATGACATCGAGCAGAATATTGAAGCGCAACTGGACCAGCCCATGGTCACCGCGGACAACCTCGGCAAGGCTCGGCGCATCAACGATGCGCAGGGCCGCTACATCGAGTTCTGCAAAGGCACCATGCCCTGGGGTTTCAGCCTGCAGGGTCTGAAAATTGTGCTGGATTGCGCGAACGGCGCCACGTATCACGTTGCCCCCGATGTTTTCCGGGAGCTGGGTGCGACCGTGACCACCATCGGTACCCAGCCCGACGGAATGAACATCAACGACGAGTGTGGATCCACGGCTCCCGCCGCGCTTCAAGCCAAGGTGCTGGAAACCGAGGCAGACCTGGGTATCGCCTTTGATGGCGACGGAGATCGGGTGGTATTTGTGGATCACAAGGGCGAGGTCGTGGACGGCGACGAACTGCTCTACATTATTGCCAGCTATCGCCACGAATATGGTTCTGGCTGCAATGGGGTGGTTGGAACCCTGATGAGCAACCTGGGTTTCGAACTGGCCCTCCAGTCCATGAATATTCCCTTCGTGCGCGCCAAAGTGGGCGACCGTTACGTGATAGAAGCCATGCGCAACAACGACTGGCTGCTGGGCGGCGAGTCCTCGGGTCACATCATTTGCAGCGATGTCACCACCACCGGAGACGGGGTAATCTCGGCGCTGCAGGTGCTGCTGGCGCTCGTCAGCAGCGGTACCGCGCTTCACGATGCCAAGCAGGGCATGCGCAAGACCCCGCAGTTTACGGTGAACGTCCGCATTTCCCAGCCAGTGGACCTGGACAATGCTCCGGCAATTCGCTCGGCGGTGCAGGAGACCGAAGCTCACCTGAACGGCCGCGGTCGAGTGTTGCTTCGCCCCTCCGGTACCGAACCCCTTATCCGCGTCATGGTGGAAGGTGAGGATGGCCCGCTGGTTCAGCAACTCGCGAACCAGCTCGCTGGCGTGGTCCAGCAGACCGTCGCCTGACGTTCCCTGCATAAGTCGTTGTAACTTTTGGTCGACTTAGCTACCATTGGCGCCCGCTTTTCAGAGGCTCCCACGGTCAATCCCATGCGTCGCCCCCTGGTGGTTGGAAACTGGAAGATGAACGGCAGCAGGCAGAACAATGCCGAGCTGCTCAAATCCCTGCAGGACGCCTGGCAGGGTGTGCATCAGGCCGAAGTAGCGGTTTGCGCCCCTTATGTGTACCTGGCGCAGGTGGGACAGACACTGGCTGAATCCAACATTCAGGTTGGTGCCCAGGACCTCAGCGAGCGGGACAACGGTGCATTCACCGGAGACATCTCCGCGGCCATGCTGGCGGACATGCAGTGCCACTTCGTGATTGTTGGCCACTCCGAGCGCCGCCAGTACCACCGCGAGAGCAATGAGCAGGTCGCTGAGAAGTTTGCGGCGGCTCTGGAGGCCAAGCTCGTTCCCATACTCTGTGTGGGTGAGTCCCTGGAGCAGCGCGAGGCGGATCAGACCCTCCCAGTGATTCAGGGCCAGATGCAGGCCGTCATCGGGAAGGTCGGCATCGAGCGCTTCCGGCACGCGGTGGTCGCTTATGAGCCGGTCTGGGCGATCGGCACCGGGCGCACAGCGAGCCCGGAACAGGCGCAAGAGGTTCACCGCTTTATTCGCGAGCAACTGGCCGAAGCAGGATCCGCGACACGGGTCCTCTACGGCGGCAGCGTCAAGGCAGCCAACGCAGGTGAATTGTTCGCCCAACCGGATATTGACGGTGGATTGGTCGGCGGTGCGTCCCTGAACGCGGACGAATTCATAGAGATTTGCCGGGCGGCTGAGTTGCCCTTCACATAAACGCGCGCGCTTGCGGTAGAATCAGCGCCACATTAGATCAAGCAAAATTGGTGAGCTAATCACCAGAGAGTTTCAAATATGGAAACGCCAGTAATCGTTATCCACGTCCTTGCTTCAATCAGCATCATCGGGCTGATCCTGCTTCAGCAGGGTAAAGGAGCAGAGATGGGAGCTTCCTTCGGCGCCGGCGCGTCACAGACGCTTTTCGGCAGTGGCGGCAGCGGTAATTTCTTCAGTCGCCTCACCGCGTTTATTTCCGTGGTATTCTTCGCCACCAGTTTTGCGCTGGCGGTAATCGCCAAGGAAAAAACCACTATCGACGCGGATTTCGGCATCCCGAGTGTAGAGGAGCAGGACGTCCCCGCAGTCCAGGAGCCGGCCCAGCCGGAATCGGACGTGCCGGCGGTACAGAGCCAGGAGAGCCCCGCCGCGGAGATTCCGGCGGTGGACAGCGAGCAGGACGTGCCCCAGCCGGCACCGGACGACGCTCCCCAGGCCGACGAGCAGCAGTAAGAGTTTTTGCAGCACCCGAATATGCCCAAGTGGTGGAATTGGTAGACACGCTATCTTGAGGGGGTAGTGGCGTAAGCCGTGCCGGTTCAAGTCCGGCCTTGGGCACCATATCAAAGAAGGCACTCCATCCGGAGTGTCTTTTTTCGTTCCAAGTCCGGACTGCGTCCGGCGTAGACTCGCCCCGTCCTGGGGCTCGCCCTTCGGGCAGCTCCTCCGTCGCTGTCCTAATTCGCTCCAGGCGAATTAGTGGGCACCATATCAAAGAAGGCACTCCATCCGGAGTGCCTTTTTTTGTTCCAAGGCCAGACTGCGTCCGGCGTAGACTCGCCCCGTCCTGGGGCTCGCCCTTCGGGCAGCTCCTCCGTCGCTGTCCTAATTCGCCAGGTGGAGTGCCACCGAACCCGCACCGGCAGGGGAGCGGCTGCTGTGACGGTCGCAAGCCTTCCCTCTGACCGGACGCTGCGGAACTCGCCATCCATGGCTCAGACAGTCCTCGCGAAAACCCCCGGCCAGAGGGAAGGCTTCAACGCGCCCTGATTGTCACCGCAACCACTCCCCTGCCGGCGCTCGCTTCTGCTTGTTGC
>NZ_JBTIYG010000008.1:192489-208058 GCF_054401055.1 Gilvimarinus sp. F26214L
CCTGATTGTCACCGCAACCACTCCCCTGCCGGCGCTCGCTTCTGCTTGTTGCCCACCTTCGGACAGAAAAGATCGCGTTCAATCCGCCGCACCGAGTACGCGCTCCGATTACGGCACAATGCGAGGCCGGAGGCGCGCCCACCCTTCGGATCAATCAGAACGTGTCTTTCCGAGGCGAAAAAGTCAGAGTAGTCGCGAGGACTGTCTGAGCCAGGACGGCGAGTTCCGCAGCGCTGGCTTTTTCGCCTCGGCTACGTTCGATCCGAAGGGTGGGCGGGTCTTCGGCCGGATTCGCTGGCACAATTCGGAAAGGTGGAGTGCCACCGAACCCGCACCGGCAGGGGAGCGGCTGCTGTGACGGTCGCAAATCGCATCGCTTGGCTGGACTCAAAGCAGGAGCCCGTCCGGCTAGACTCGCTCCGATTCAGTCGTTAGCCGGCTCACAGTAAGAAAGCGAAAAGGCGCCCGGTCCCACGTTGATCGCAGCCGTCGAGCTCATGACCGAGAGCATGGTGGTGATGCCGCGCGCATTGGCGGCGCCGGCAAAATCGCGGAATTCCGGGAGGGATTCTATGTCGCTGAGCTTCCCAGCGTAGCTCATGTTGATGGCCTTGATCACCAGCCCATCCTCGATGGCCTGCTCGGTCCTCTCAAACAGATACCTCAGGCCCTCGTTATACCCACGAACTTTTTCGATTGGGAAGGTGCTGCCATCGCGCGCTTCAATAATGGGTTTGATGTCCAGCATACTGCCAATGCCATAGCTCAGCCAGCCCACGCTATTGTCGCCCTTGGCGCGCGCACGGTTCTTCAGGTGATACAGGCTTTGGGGTACCAGAAAAGCCCGAATGCCGCCCTTGATGCCCTCCAGTCGCTCAATGATTTCCCGCAGGGACAGCTTGCCGGAGCGAAGCAGTCGAACCGCTTCGTAGGTCAACAGGCCCTGACCGGAAAAAAGCGTTTCGCTGTCCAGAACCTTGACCTTGAAAGGAGCCGACTTTCCGTGCTCCCGGCGCAGATCGTTGAGCTTCTCGGTGCCGACGAAAACCGCCTCGCGGATATTTTTATACACGTCGCTTCGGGTGGAGCTGATCGTGATGGCCAGTACTTCATCGTACTGTAATGCCAGCTCATTTCTCATGAGTTCGGAAACAACCTCCGTTGAAGCCGGTTCCGACTCCGCGGAGAAATCCTTCTCGAACAGCTTGCTCGCATACAGCTGTACCGTCCGCCTGGGGTCGCGGGTGTCCAGGAAATGCTGATCCCCGAACCTGAGGGAGATGGGCAGAATACGAATGCCGTATTGATCGATAAAGGAGCGGGGGAGGTCGCAGGCGGAGTCGACTGCAATGCAGGTGCTTGTGGACATACTGATCTCTCTCTGCTTATTGTTAGTTCTTCCTTTAGCGCCGGCTCGCAGTCCGTGAGCGCCATGGCACAAAAATTATTGTATGGCCCTTCGTTTGTCCAGAGGAGATGAAGAGGCGAACGGTAGGTATGGCCGTGCGAGCGGGTGTGAAGTGTGATGGATCGCACAAAGCATGGAGTTCGTGCGCGAAGAGGTCTATTCAGCGCACAGCGAAGCTGAGATCTGCGCCCGAGCGCGTCAGCGGTGTCTTCGATCAACGGCGGCCAAGGATTGAAGCCACTGGATAACTTTGCGCGGACACAAAAAACCCGCCAAATGGCGGGTTTTCGCGTATCGTCATTCTGGCGATCAGGGCTTCAGGACAACCCGCCCGAGAATCTCACCTTTGCGCATACTCTCGAGAACGTCGTTGGCCTCCGACATTGGGCGCTCGGACACTTCGATCGGTTTGAGTTTGCCGGACTGGGCGAGGGCTATAACGTCCTTTGCATCCTGCAAGCTGCCCACGTAGGTGCCTTCGATGCTCAATGCTTTGAAAGCCAGCATCGGGATCGGTGTGGCAAGGGCGCCACCGAGGAGACCGACCACGACAATCTTGCCGCCCTGACGCATCAATCCCACCGCAGGGTTAACCGTTTTCTCCGAGCCCACAAAGTCCACAATCCCTGCGAGGCCACCATCGGTCTCGGCCTTGATACGTTTGAAGACTCCGTCTTCCTTCAGATTGTAGGCCTGCTTGATGCCAAGGCTGCGTGCATATTCCAGCTTCTTCTCGTCGATGTCGGCCACGATCGGCAACTCGTCGTAAAGTGCAAGCGCCACTTGCAGAGCCATCATGCCCACGCCGCCAAGCCCGATGATCATGTACGGGCCGCCGCTCATTACCGGCTCCAGTTTGCGCACGGCGCTGTAAGCGGTGATGCCCGAGCACATGTAACAGGCAGCCAGTTTGCCATCCAGATCGCCAATATCGATCAGGTATTTGGAGTCCGGCACAATCACGTGATCGGAGTAACCGCCGTCCACCGTGATACCGATTGCGCGAGGGCGGGTACACAGCTGTTCGCGACCGCTTTCGCAGATTCCGCACCTGCCGCAACCGATCCAGGGGTACACCGCGTAGTTCTTGCCCACCTCTACGCCCTGGACGTCGGGCCCCACAGCTACCACCGTACCTTCCACCTCGTGGCCGAGCACAAACGGCAATGATTCATCGGTCTTCACCTGGAGCTTGTTGCCGCCACCCATATCGAAATAACCATCGTGAAGGTGCAGATCGGAATGGCAAACGCCACAGTGGCGCGTCTGCACCAGCACTTCGCCGCCCTTCGGCTGCGGCGTGTCCTTGCTGATTTCTTCCAGTGGCTGACCGAGTGCGGTAATGGCTTGGCTCTTCATGAGTGACCTCTTTTGACGTTCACAGTGATTGAGGAATCCAGTCGTGCGGGAATCCGGTATTGCGGCAATCCAGGCAACGGGCCCCGGGACCCAGCGGATGAATTCTGTTCGGGCGCTGCGGCGCGATGCAGGTGCTGATGGCGGTGGTGTCGCCGGACAGGTAGCAGGCATCTTACGGCCGCACTGCCAAAAGTCAATTTTAGGCCCCCAGCGTCGCCACGGGTCGCGGCTCGGGCCCCAGGTCTTTCAGGCGCAAAATGACTTCCTTGATCCACTGGATTGCCGGGTCCGAATCCCGGCTCCGGTGCCAGTAAAGATGATGCCCCTGGGGCTCCAGCTCGAAGGGCAGCTTTTTGGTCACAGTGCCCGGAATGTTGGCGAAATAGGAGGGGACTGTCGCGCAAAGGTCCGTCGCGCTAATGAGTTGCGGCACCATCAAATAGTGCTGGGTGCGCACCGCGATTCGCCGTTTCGCGTTGATGCGTTCCAGAGCGTAGTCCACATAGCCGGGCCCGCTGATGCGACTGGAAATGTGAAGGTGAGACAACGCGAGGTAACGCTCCAGCGTGAGCTCTTCGCCGGCGATGGGGTGGCCTGCCCGAACCAGGCCCACGTACTCGCCCCCAAAAAAGGGCGCGTGGCAGAGTTGCTCGTTGGCGAGCAGTGGTGCGTCCATAACGAAGTCGAGTTGCCCGGCCGCCAGGGATTTGAGCGCATCGCGGCGATTGAGCTGAACCACCTGCAGCCGCATGTTGGGCGCTTCTTTCTCCAGCACCTGATAGAGCCCGGGCAGAACGATGCTCTCTGACAGGTCGTTCATGCTCAGCCGAAAGGTCTTGCGCTCGGTTGCCGGAACGAAGCGATAGCTCTTGTCCACGCTGCTGCGCATCAGGCTCAGTGCCTCTCTGACCGGGCCGATGATGCTTTCGGTGGTGGGGGTGGGAACCATTCTCCGGCCGGTTCGGACGAACAGGGGGTCATCGAAAATGGCCCGTAAACGGGCCAGGGCGGCGCTCACGGCAGGCTGGGTGACGTAGAGTCGCTTGGCGGCGCCACTGAGACTCGATTCGGAGTAGATGGAGTCGAGCACTACAAAAAGGTTGAGGTCGATCTTGTTCAGGTCCACGGTGGCCGGTCCTCTGTAAAGGCACAAGCAAGAATAAAGGGAAATTATGTATGCCAATAAACGGGAATCAATTCTATTTATTGTAGTATGCGCGTAGAATCCGGATAAATCGAGCCAAACTGAACCGTAAACCGGACTGCTTAACCACAATTCAGGTGCCCCTTATGCATTTTGAACACAACCAGAAAACCAAGGATTTGATCGCCCGCGTTTCCGCCTTCATGGATGAGCATGTCTTCCCCAACGAGAAGACCTACCACGAGCAGCACGCGGCCGCGGAAGACCGCTGGGCGCCCATTCCCATCGTGGAGGAGCTGAAAGCGAAGGCGAAGGCAGAAGGGTTGTGGAACCTGTTCCTTCCGGAAAGCGAGATGGGCGCGGGCCTGAGCAACCTGGAGTATGCACCCCTGTCGGAATTGATGGGCCGTGTGCACTGGGCCTCGGAAGTGTTCAACTGCAGCGCGCCGGATACCGGCAACATGGAAATCCTGGCCCGCTTCGGTACGCCTGATCAGCACGAGAAGTACCTGAAGCCGCTGCTGGCGGGCGAAATCCGCTCCGCGTTCCTGATGACGGAGCCGGGCGTCGCCTCCTCCGATGCCACCAATATGGAGGCAACCGCTGAACTGGACGGCGATGAGTGGGTTCTCAATGGTCGCAAGTGGTTCTCTTCCGGTGCCGGCGACCGCCGCTGCAAGGTGGCCATTTTCATGTGCCGCACCAATCCGGAAAACCCCCGTCATCAGCAGCATTCCCAGATTCTGGTGCCACTGGACCTGCCGGGCATCACCATTGAGCGTCAACTGACGGTCTTTGGCTATGACCACGCGCCGCACGGCCACTCGCAGATTCTCCTGGAGAATGTCCGGGTGCCCAAGGATGCGGTGCTGCTCGGCGCGGGGCGTGGTTTCGAAATCTCTCAGAGCCGCCTTGGCCCGGGTCGCATCCACCACTGCATGCGCTCCATCGGTGCCGCCGAGCGAGCTTTGGAGATGATGATCAAGCGCAGTATGGAGCGGGTCGCTTTCGGCAAGCCGCTCCATCAACTGGGCGGCAACGTGGACGTGATCGCCAACAGCCGCATCGAGATCGATCAGGCGCGCCTTCTGGTTTATCGCGCGGCTTACATGATGGATACCGTGGGCAACAGGGCTGCGGCCAGCGAAATTGCGCAGATCAAGGTGGTCGTTCCGGAAATGGCCTGTCGGGTTGTGGACCGTGCCATTCAGATTTTTGGCGGTATGGGTGTTACCGAGGACACACCGCTGGCCTCGATGTACGCGTCGCTTCGAACCTTGCGTCTCGCGGATGGCCCGGACGAGGTGCACCGCCGTACTGTATACCGCCAGGAACTGGGCAAGTACAAACAGTCTTAAACGCTGCCCGGTCCTGTTCGGCATTTTAGCCGCCAGCCGCCTGCGCCCATGTCGGGGCAGGCGGGCTGGCGGCTTTTGCCGTGGCGCTGCCACGGGACAACTCCCCTTGCAATTGGTTAACTATGAGCGAACTCTTTCTCGTCCGTCATGGGCAAGCTTCCTTCGGCGCCGATGATTACGACAATCTCAGCGACCTCGGCCACGAACAGGCGGCGATCCTCGCGGAGTACTGGAACAGTCTGGGCCAGCGGTTTGACGCAATATATTCGGGCAGCCTGAAACGTCAGCGTGCCACGGCGGAGGGCCTGCGCAAGCAAGTGGATCAGGCCGAGGTGGGTGTGCACGAGGGGCTCAATGAATACGTGTCTCACCACATCCTGGACGCCTATCGCGAGCAGTACGCGCGGGCGGACGGTTTCGTGATCGAGGGCGAGGGTTATGCCAGTGGCATGAAGGACCGCCGCTTCTTTCAACGATTTCTGGAGCAGGCGTGTCAGCGTTGGGTGCAGGGTGAATTGGAATCGGATTTCATAGAGCCGTTCCCCCAATTCAAGCAACGGGTGGGCGACGCGTTGCAGGAAATAATGGCTGCCAACAGCAAGGGGCGTCGTGTTGTGCTTGCCACCTCCGGTGGAGTGATTGCCATCGCGGTGCAAAGCGTTCTAAATGTCCCGGACGAACAGGCCATCAACCTCAACTGGATGGTCTACAACACGTCCATCACCCGGATTCCGTTCAGCGGGGCGCGTAAATCCCTCTCTGTATTCAACAGTATTCCGCACCTGGACCGGCCGGGTTACACCGACAAGATCAGCTACCGGTAGCAGCCGGGCTCATGACCGCCCGGCCGTTCATCCACGCCGACCCGACCGACAGATTGGTGTAAACTTCCCGGCCCACTCTCGTGGACTCCGGTCAACAAACTTGGAACCGAACGTGGCAGAGAAACAACTCCTCGACAAAGCAACCGACATTCGCGAAGGCGAAGAACTGGACCCGGTGATTCTGAAAGATTACATCACCGCTCATATTCCGGGTGTTACCGGAGAGCTGACGATCAAGCAGTTTCCTTCGGGCTTTTCGAATCTTACTTATCTGATCACAATGGGGGATCAGAAGTGGGTGTTGCGGCGTCCTCCATTTGGCACCAAGGCCAAATCCGCCCATGACATGGGACGTGAGTACCGGGTACTCAGCGCCTTGCACACCGCATTTCCCTACGCACCCGAACCGGTTCTGTTCTGCGACGATCATTCAGTTCTGGGTTGCGATTTCTACATGATGAAGTACCTGGAAGGGTGCATCATTCGCCGCGAATATCCCGAGAGCCTGCACCTGACGCCAGAGCAGGTTCGCCAGCAATTCTATACCTGGCTCGATGTGCTTACCGAACTGCACAAGGTGGATTACAAAGCCGTAGGTCTGGGTGAACTGGGTCGACCTGCGGGCTACGTGCAACGGCAGGTCGAAGGGTGGTCCAAGCGTTACACTGCGGCCATGACGCCGGACGGTGTACCGACCTTTGAACGTACCATGCAGTGGCTTCATGACAAGATGCCACCGGAATCGGAACGGGTCGGCATTATCCATAACGACTACAAAATGGATAACGTGATCTGGTCCCTCGAGGACCCGCTCAAACTGATCGGCGTCCTCGACTGGGAGATGACCACCCTGGGCGACCCTTTGATGGACCTGGGTTGCACTTTTGGTTACTGGGCCGAGCCCACTGACCCGGAGCACTTCCGCCGCTTTGCGGCCATGCCCACCACCGTTCCGGGTGCGCCCACCCGGGCGGAGCTGGTGGAGCGGTTCAGCAGAAATCTCGACATCTCCGTGGAGCACTTCGATTTTTACTTCTGCTTTGGCCTGTTCCGCCTGGCTGGCATCGGCCAGCAGATTTTCTACCGTTATTACCACGGGCAGACCAAAGACCCACGTTTTGCCCGTCTTCGCGACAAGGTCGAAAGCCTGCACCTGATGTGCGAAAAAGTCATTGACGAGTCCGACCTTTGACGGGCGGATTCGATCGCGTTAGCTATTCAAGGGGATATCACCATGCCTAAAAAAGAACTGTTCGATCTCACCGGAAAAATCGCTTTGGTAACCGGCGCCAGTCGTGGCATTGGTGAAGCCATCGCTGAGACCCTGGCGGATTATGGTGCGGAAGTCATCGTTTCCAGCCGCAAGATCGAAGGATGTCAGGCTGTGGCCGATAAAATCAACGCGAATGGCGGCAAGGCCCATGCGATGGCCTGTCACATTGGGGACATGGAGCAGATTGCAGCAACCTTCGCGGCAATCAAAGAGCAGTTCGGACGTCTGGATATTCTGGTGAACAACGCGGCGACCAACCCCTATTTTGGTCATGTGCTGGATACGGATCTGGGCGCCTTTCAGAAAACCGTGGACGTGAATATCCGCGGCTACTTCTTCGCATCCGTGGAAGCGGGCAAGATGATGAAAGAGCAGGGCGGCGGCGTCATCTGCAACACGGCATCCATCAATGGTGTGAAACCCGGTCTGGCTCAGGGCATCTATTCCATCACCAAAGCGGCGGTCATCAACATGACCCAGACTTTTGCCAAGGAGTGCGGGCCGCTGGGGATTCGCTGCAACGCATTGCTTCCGGGCCTGACGGACACCAAGTTTGCCTCGGCGCTGACCAGTAACGAAAAAATGCTCGAGAAAGTGAACAACAGTTTGCCGCTGCGGCGTGCCGCCCAGCCCGAGGAAATGGCTGGAGCCGTTCTCTATCTGGTGTCCGACGCCGCCTCCTATACCACTGGCGAATGCCTCGTGGTGGATGGTGGCAGTCTCATTGCCTGATCGGCGGAGTAAGCTGCAGCGTGCGAATACCGTCCGCGTGCCCGGATTGGCCCCGGCCTGAGGGGCACTCTGAGTCAGCAGCGCATTCAATCTGAACCACACGCATGGGTCCCAACTATGTCTAGTACTATCAATCGCCGCGATCTGGACTTTTTACTGTATGAATTCCTCGGCATCGAGGAGCTGTGTCAACGGGACATCTGGTCCGATCACGACCGGACCGCCTTCGACGCTGTACTCGACCTCGCCGAGCAGATTGCCGAGGACAAATTCCTCCCCCTGGCGGCCCAACTGGATGAGCATGAGCCGGAGTTTGATGGCGAAAAAGTGCATATCCTCCCCGGTGTCAAGGAAGCCCACGAAGCATTCATCGAAGCCGGCTTCATGTCTGCACATTGCAGCTATGAAGAGGGCGGTATGCAGCTTCCCCTCACCGTCACTCATGCGGCCCGTGCAATTTTTTCTTCGGCGAACATTGCCTGCCTCGCCTACCTCGGGCTGACCAGTTCCGCGGCTAACATGCTGAGCGTCTGGGGTAGCGATGAACTGAAGAAAAAGTTCCTCCCCCCAATGCGCAACGGGCGCTTCTACGGAACCATGTGCTTATCCGAGCCTCACGCCGGCTCGAACCTTGCGGATATTCGTACGCGAGCCGAGCCACAGGAGGACGGTACCTATCGCATTTACGGAACCAAGATGTGGATCTCGGGCGGCGAGCAGGACCTGTCGGAAAACATCGTCCACATGGTACTGGCCAAAATTCCGGGCAGTCCCCCGGGGGTAAAAGGTATCTCTCTCTTCCTGGTTCCCAAATACCGGCTGGATGAGGCCGGCAACCCGGCAGAACGCAATGGCGTCAATCTTGTGGGCCTGAACCACAAGATGGGGTACCGGGGAACCACCAACACGCTGTTGAACTTCGGCGAGAAGGAGGCCTGTGTCGGTCATCTGATGGGCACAGAAAATGAGGGCCTCCGCTGCATGTTCCACATGATGAATGAATCCAGAATCGGTGTGGGCATGGGCGCGGTCACTCTCGGCTATGCGGGCTATATGCACTCGCTGGCCTATGCGAAAGAACGCCCCCAGGGTCGCTTGCCGGGGGAGAAAGATCCCAACTCCCCACAGGTCAACATCATTGAGCACGCCGATGTAAAACGCATGCTGCTCCAGCAGAAGGCATATGTGGAAGGTGGTCTGGCGCTGACCCTGTTCTGCGACAAGCTCGTGGACGACGGCCGTACGGTTGAAGCGGACAAGCGCGAAGACCTGGCCATTTTCATGGACCTGCTCACGCCCATCGTGAAGGCCTGGCCCTCCGATTACTGCCTGAAGGCCAACGAACTGGCCATTCAGGTGCTGGGCGGTGCCGGCTACACTCGCGACTACCCGGTGGAAAGGCTGTATCGGGATAACCGCCTGAACCCAATTCACGAGGGAACCAACGGCATTCAGGGCATGGATTTGCTGGGCCGGAAAGTTCGCATGAAGGATGGCTACGCCTACAAACTGCTGGTGAGCCATCTCGGTGAAACCATTGAGCGGGCCCGCGGCCAGGCAGAGGTTCGCGAGTATGCGGAGGCTTTGGAGGCTGCGCTGGGGGCCCTCACGAAGACGACAGAACGCCTCACGTCTGCGGCCAATGAGGACATCAAGCTGGCAACGGCCAACGCCACCGTGTATCTCCATGCCTTTGGGCACACCGTGGTTGCCTGGCTATGGCTGAAGCAGGCCATGACTGCTTTGAGCGGACTGGCCGATGCGCGAGGTGACGACCGGGCCTTCTATCAAGGCAAACTCGCAACCTGCCGGTACTTTTACCGGTACGAACTGCCCCAGGTTTACACCTGGCTGAGTTTGCTCGAAACGCTCGACGACACCTGCCTGAACATGCCGGTTGAATGTTTCTGATCATCTAGCAAAGGGAGAAGATTATGCGTGCTGTCCTCTGTAAAGAACTGGGTCCACCCGAGTCGCTGGTAGTGGAAGACGTTCCCACCCCCGAACTCAAGCCCGGCCAGGTACTGGTAAAAGTCGGGGCTTGTGGAGTGAATTTCCCCGATACTCTGATTATCCAGGGCAAATACCAGCACAAGCCCGAGCTGCCTTTCAGCCCCGGCGGCGAAATCGCTGGTGAAGTGATTGACCTGGCCGCTGATGTTAGCGGGGTGACCAAGGGCGACCGGGTGATTGCGCTATGTGGCCACGGTGGATTTGCGGAAGAGATCGCGATTGATGCGAACCGCCTTGTGCCCATCCCGGACGAGATGGATTACGTCACTGCCTCGGCCTTTCTGCTAACCTATGGGACTTCTTATCACGCCCTGAAACAACGGGCACAGCTTCAACCGGGCGAAACCCTGCTGGTGCTGGGTGCGGCCGGGGGTGTGGGTCTCGCCGCCGTGGAACTGGGCAAGGCCATGGGTGCCAAGGTTATCGCCGCTGCAAGCACGCCCGAGAAGCTGGCGCTGGCCAAGGAACATGGCGCGGACGAGCTTATCAATTACAGCAACGAAGACCTGAAGGACCGCGTGAAGGAGTTGACCGGCGGCAAAGGGGTCGACGTGGTCTATGATCCGGTCGGCGCGGACCTGTTTGAACCCGCTGTGCGGGCTACGGGATGGAACGGCCGCATTCTCGTGGTCGGTTTCGCCGGTGGCTACATTCCCAAGTTGCCTGTCAACCTGACCTTGCTGAAAGGCAGTTCCGTGGTCGGTGTATTCTGGGGCGAGTTTACCCGCCGCCAGCCGAAGGACTCCGCCGAGAACAACAAGGAACTGCTGGACATGTTCCTCCAGGGTAAAGTGAAGCCTCACATTTCCCAAACCTTTACACTGGATAAAGCGGCCGATGCACTGAACGTGCTGCAGAACCGCCAGGCCAAAGGCAAGTTGGTCGTTACGACCGATTGATCAAATGTTCCGGGCGCTTGGGTCCGGGATGAGCGCGAGGACAAAATTTACATGCCTGTTGTTGCCAGAGAAAAACTGCAAGACTATGTGGGCCAGGAGTGCGGTGTTACGGACTGGCTGGAGATCACCCAGGAGCGGGTCAACCGGTTCGCTGATGTGACTGAAGATCATCAGTTCATCCATGTGGATCCGGAACGGGCCAGGCAGACACAGTTTGGGGGTCCCATTGCCCACGGCTTTCTCACTCTCTCCCTGCTTCCTCACTTTGGGGAGCAGGGCGCGGCCATGGGGGTGGAGGATGTCGCGGTGCGCATCAATTATGGCCTAAACAAGGTGCGGTTCCTGAATCCTGTCCCCGTGCGCAGCAAAATCAGGGCGCGCTACAAATTCCTGGGGTTCGAAGAGAAGCGTCCGGGCCAGCTATTGTTATCTCACGAAGTGACTATTGAGATTCAGGGCATCGAGAAACCGGCCATGATTGCCGAAGCGCTTGGCATGTCGGTTCTTAAATAACGTTCAAAATTTAGATTTCTGAAATTGACGAGGAACAGCTATGAAAGAAGCAGTGATTGTCTCAACTGCACGCACTCCCATCGGTAAAGCCTACCGCGGTGCGTTGAATAACACCGAGTCCGCCATTATCGGCGGCCACGCGGTTCGCGAAGCGGTGAAGCGCGCGGGCGTCGATCCGGCGGAAGTGGAAGAGCTGGTGTTTGGTGCTGCTCTGCAGCAGGGCTGCCAGGGCAGCAACTTCGCCCGTCGCGTTTCGCTGGTCGGCGGCCTGCCCGTGACTACCGCAGCCCAGAGCATGGATCGCCAGTGCTCCTCCGGCCTGATGGCCATTGCGACCGCCGCCAAGCAGGTTATGGTGGATGGTATGGAAATCGTTGTGGGTGGCGGTCTCGATTCCATCAGCCTGGTTCAGAACGACAAGATGAACATGTTCCGTATCAAGGATCCGGTGACTTCCGAGCTGAAGCCGGAAGTGTTCATGCCCATGATCGATACGGCGGAAGTGGTCGCCCAGCGATACAATATCAGCCGCGACGCACAGGATGAATATGCCCTGGAAAGTCAGCGTCGTACCGCCGCCGCTCAGGAAGCGGGCAAGTTCGATGATGAAATCGTGCCGATCACCACCACCAAGATGCTGGTGGACAAGGAGACCGGTGAAGTGTCCTACAAGGAAGTAACTCTGTCCAAGGACGAAGGCAACCGCCCCGAGACCACGGCGGAAGGTCTTGCCAGCCTCAAGCCGGTTCGTGAAAACGGCGTGATCACCGCCGGTAACGCCAGCCAGTTGTCAGACGGCGCGTCGGCCTGTGTTGTGATGGATTCGGCCATCGCGGAGAAGCGTAATATTCAGCCGCTTGGCATCTATCGCGGAATGGCGGTCGCCGGCACCGAGCCGGACGAGATGGGTATCGGTCCCGTGTTCGCTGTGCCCAAGCTGCTGAAACGCAACGGTCTGACTGTGGACGATATCGGTTTGTGGGAGCTCAACGAAGCGTTTGCTGTGCAGGTCCTGTACTGCCGCGACAAGCTCGGCATTCCCAATGATCGCCTCAACGTGAACGGTGGAGCGATTTCCATCGGCCATCCCTACGGCATGAGCGGCGCTCGCATGGTCGGCCACGCTCTGATCGAAGGTAAGCGCCGCGGGGCCAAGTACGTGGTCGTCACCATGTGTGTCGGTGGCGGCATGGGCGCAGCCGGCCTGTTTGAGGTGGTTTGATCGCAGTTCCCGGTACCGGCCGCCAATCGCTGATCCAGAGGATTGGCGGCCCATGGGTTCTGAAATTCGGGAAGACCAGCTAGAGGCGTCTTATGAAAATAAAAGGAAAAACCGTTGTCGTCACAGGTGGAGCCAGCGGGATTGGTCGCGGACTGGTCGAGCGCTTCAAGCAGGAAGGGGCGGCCAACATTGTCATCGCCGATATCAATCGGGACGAGCTCGAAGAGTTTGCCAGTGAAGTCGGTGGAACGGCCCATCTCTGCGACGTCAGCAAAGAAGACGAGGTCAAAGGGCTGATCGAATTCACTGAGAAAACCTTTGGTCAAATCGACCTGTACTGCGGCAATGCAGGCATCATTGCCAAAGGAGGAGTCGAAACCCCCAACGAGACCTGGGAGCGAATGTGGGCCGTAAATGTGATGGCACACGTATATGCCACCCGTCACGCACTGCCCGCGATGCTGGAGCGCGGAGAAGGGTATTTTCTTATCACCGCCTCTGCCGCGGGGCTTCTGTCCCAAATTGGATCCGCCACTTACTCTGTGACCAAACATGCGGCCTTAGCCCTGGCCGAGTGGGTTCAGATCACTCACGGGGCCCAGGGCATCAAGGTTTCCGCTCTGTGCCCTCAGGCAGTGGAGTCGAAAATGACCGCGGATACCAAGGGCGGTGGCGTCGCTGGGCAGGACGGCATGCTGACTGCGGCCCAGGTCGCCGATGTGGTCATGGAAGGCCTGGACGAAGAACGCTTCATGATTCTGCCACACCCCGAGGTGGCCAAGTACTTCCAGAACAAGGCCAGTGATTACCAGCGCTGGCTGCGAGGTATGCAGCGCCTGCAGGAGCAGTTCGGAAAGATGCCGGGTGGCGGGTTGAGTAACACCGACTAAACTGCGGCCACGCCGGCAGGGCACAAAAAAGCCGAGCTTCCGGAAGCTCGGCTTTTTTGTTTCAGTCGGGCGGTTTAGAGCCCAGGTTCAGAACTCAAGGGGCAGGCTGTAGGACACGCCCATGGTCCTCAGATCCACTTCGTCCAGCTCGGAAAAGTTTACTTCAAAGCTCAGTTGGCCGGGGCCCACCGGCAAGCCAATGCCGCCGCCAAAGAACAGGTCGTGACCGTCGTCATCCTGCGTGCCCACATCAGCATCCCAGCGCAGAAGGCCCAGGCGGCCGAACAGGGTCAGGTTGTTGCCGACGGGAGCGCTGGCTCGCAAGGCCCCATACAGCGCATCTGCGGCGACCCTGGCGCCCCTAACCCGCGAGCTGCCGAAATCCCAGAAACCCGCCTCAGCGCTGATGTTTTCCGTCAGGGTAACCCCGGCACCGATCCGAAAATAGGTGTCATCCGTGTCGTAAGGGCCGACGTCCACGTCCGCAATACCGATGCTCCCGTCCGCGTACAGCTGGTTGGCGTAACCCAATGGAGCCATTGCCGCGCATGCTACGCACCCGGCGATTGTCAGCAAGGTTTTCTTCATCTTGAGGCCTCCTCTGCAATTTGACAGATGATTGTAGAGAATGGCGGCTCAATAAACCATGAACTGTTTCGCTGGCCCGGTTCTGAACGCACTGTCGGCGCGGAGTTGGTCGAAATCCTGCTGCACCCCATTGGTAAAAGAACCTGATTAGGCTAATGTACGCGACGCTTTCCAGCCGTTCGGCTCGGCTTTGAACAGGTATAGATGAGGTGCGTATGAGCAAATCCCGGCAAGAGCCCCATTCCCAGCCACAAGGGGAGCCGTCCGAAGAACAGGTTCGGTCCGAGGGCGAGCAGCAGGACGGTGCCGGGGCGGACGAGTTCGGACTGCCGATTGACGAGCACTTCGAAGAGGTATCGGAAAACGGCCGCAAGGTTCGGCAGAAGGGTATCTACCTACTGCCGAACCTGTTTACCACTGCAGCCCTGTTCAGTGGCTTCTACGCAATCATCGCCGGTATGCACGGCAATTTCGAAGCCGCTGCTGTGGCCATTGTGGTGGCGGGGGTCTTCGATGCTCTGGACGGACGAATCGCCCGGTTGACTAACACCAGCAGTGCATTTGGCGTCGAATACGACAGCCTTTCGGACATGGTCTCCTTTGGCCTGGCCCCGGCGCTGGTGATGTTCAATTGGGCTCTGGCTCCCATGGGGAAGGTGGGGTGGGCCATCGCATTTGTATTTTCCGCCTGTGCCGCGCTGCGGCTGGCCCGGTTCAATACCCAGGCAGGTACGGTCGACAAGAGTTATTTCGTGGGGCTCTCCAGCCCCCCGGCGGCTGGCCTCCTGGCTGGCATGGTGTGGGTTGGGCACGACGTCCAGGTGAGCCAGGAACTGGCCATCCTGGCAGCGATCGTCACCTTCATGGCAGCCCTGCTGATGGTTTCAAACGTCAAGTATTTCAGCTTCAAGAGCATCGATTTCAAGGGCAGAGTTCCCTTTGTAGCCATTTTGGTGGTGGTCGCGCTGTTCACTCTCTTCGCCATTCAGCCGGACGTGGTACTGCTGACCATGGCGGTGGTTTACGGCGCCTCGGGGCCCGCCCTGTGGCTCGTGCGGGCTCGCCAACGCCCCAGCAGCGGTGACACCCCGGGCCACTGAACTTTCACAGGATTATCTGGTCAGATTTTGACCTGCCGACGCCGGGCCGAGCCCCCCGAGCACGGCGGTTTATACAGCGCAAACAAGGCCTTCGGGAAAATCAGAAATTTTCCTGAAAATTGTTGTTGCCAAGCGGAAAAACTTCCGTATAATGCGCGTCCTCGGTTGGGGCAACGCACTTAACCGGCTCTTTAAAAAGACGATCAAGCAAAGCGTGTGGGCGCTTGCGGGATAGGCGAGACACAG
>NZ_JBTIYG010000009.1:0-187178 GCF_054401055.1 Gilvimarinus sp. F26214L
AAGGTGATGTTCTTCTCACACTGCCACTGGATCTCACGGCTGGACGTGATTCCTTTGGAGTACGCGAAGAGGACGATTTTGAGAAGAATAGCGGGATCGTAGGCGGCTCGCCCGCCCGTATCGTTGCGGTAATGGGCATAGAAGGCGGACAGGTCAATGTGTTCGTCGATAAGTTTATGGAGGGTGAACTCGAAGGACCCCAGTTGAAGCTGCTCTTCGAAATTGACCACCACCATGGTGTCCTGGTTGTAGTTAGATTTCTTGAAGTTGCCCATAGCATCAATCCCTGAAAATGATGCCTAATTCTAGCAAAAAGAAGCTTGTTATCGGAGTTTTTCTACAGCCTCAACGCCGCGCTTTGCGGCTGCTTTGTAGCGCCAGCGGAAAAGCAGTCCGGCAACAGCGCTTTGTTACAACCCATCCTTTCCGTCGAGCTCGAACATATATACCCTGTCCTCCCTCGAGTGCAGAGGAAAGGAACAAAAGTGCACCCAAGCCGGACTCGCGGACTCGGACCACAAGCGTGCCCCCATATCCTCCATCTGCACTTCCACGCAAACCATGTTCAAATCGATGTCGTAGCACTCCGCGTAGGTTTTATGTGCAGGGTTGGGAAAAGTATCTTTGTAGATCTTGTTATAGTTTGGCTGAAAATACTTGATTAAAGCTGCCTCGATGAAGTTTATCCGTTGTTGCGTTGTCATTTCGTCGGCCAAAACGCGATCTATGTGTTTGTCGTCGTCCTCTAGCGACGTTTCATAATCCTTTGTCCGGCCATCGAAGCTCGCCAGCAGAAACGGATGGAATTCAGCCAACAAGAGCCAAACCTCTTGATCGGGTGAATTGCGCATTGCCTCCGCATAGATTCCTTGTAACGTTTCGTGTTTTTGAAGGCGGTCTGCTGCATTTCGCGACCCCTCGACCCCATAAGCTTGTCCAACATACAAAACTTCGAGGTCCAGGTTCGGCCAATACTTCGGTCCTAGCGAGCTCAGCAGAAGTGCACTTTTTCCCTGCGCCATGACGGTTTTGTCGGGAGTGATCACTGAATATTCAGTAAACGGGTACTCACAGATCATCTGGACGTCTGCTGTACCAAGTAAGTTGGGTACATCTACCTCGATTTCTTCAAATCTATCCTGCACCTGCTTCTTAAAAGTGCACGAAAATCTAGTCTCCGTGAATTTCACAGTCGCTCGATCAATCGTAATGCGTGGTCGCCTGCAGACGATGTAAATGTGAGGCGAGAACTCGAATTCAGCGACTCGACCCAAGTCCGCCTGCTGCATCAGCAGCTTCAAACCGCTGACCATGTTCAGTCCGAATTCGGACAAATACTTCCGTTTTGGCATCAGTCTAGGCCTTCCGTGTTGTAACAGTGATTAGACCGCCGTCGGTGATATTGCATTAATGTGGACGGCGGTGTATCCCGCTTTCAAGCGGGTACATTAGCTGGATATTCCCCGAAAAATCAACTGCTTGGTCAACGCACGAACTTCGGATGGTGGAATCGCTTGACTTCGGTCTTTCGAGATTTCAATATAACTGTATGCATTTACAGGCATAAGGATAAACAAAACATTGTAGGGGGATGCGAATGGATTCGATCAAACCACGACTAAGGGAGCAGGTCCGTCGCGTTATCCGGGTTCATCGATACAGCATCCGCACCGAGAAGTCCTATTGGTATTGGATTCGCTACTTTATCCGCTTTCACGGGCTTAAGCATCCCAGCGATATGGGGGTTCAGGAGGTGCAGGATTTCCTGAGCTGGTTGGCTGTGGAGCGGAATGTAGCTGCAGCCACTCAGAACCAGGCGCTGAATGCGCTGGTATTTCTATACGGTAAGGTGCTCGGGCAAACACTCGGCGATGTTGGGGGCGCGGTGCGCTTCGCCTCATTGATGTACGGCAGTGGATTGCGAGTGACTGAGGCAGCCCGGCTGCGGGTGAAAGATCTTGATTTCGAACGGCACACCCTCACGGTGCGCAGCGGTAAGGGCGATAAGGACCGTACGACCTTGATGCCGGGTTCACTTGTGGAGCAGCTCCGTCGGCGAGTAGCGGAGCTGGCGGACTTCACTCGGCGGCAGGACCGCAGACGTGCGGTGCCGGTGACGCTGCCCCACGCGCTGTCTCGAAAGTACCCAAATGCGGGGACGGCTTTGGGGTGGCAGTGGTTGTTCCCGTCCAGTGGGATTTGCATTGATGAATCTGGCCACCCAGCACGCCATCACATCCACATCAGCGCGGTTCAAAAGGCCGTGAGGTCGGCTGTACTGGAGAGTGGGCTTGCGAAGCGAGCTGGTTGTCATACTTTTCGCCATACGTTCGCCACCGAGCTACTCAAACGAGGAACGGATATACGCACCGTGCAGGAACTGCTCGGTCATGCAGATCTGCGCACGACGCAGATATACACCCATGTGCTGGGGCAAGGCTTTGCAGGTGTGTCTAGCCCCATCGGTTAGTTCCACGTGACCGGGTGCTTTTAAGAGCCTGCGGGAATCGCCACCTGTATCTCCTCGTCCACCACGCGGACGGGGAAGCTGGCCACGGAATAGGTGCCGTCTTCCAGGCACTCGCCGGTCTTCAGGTCGAAGTGCTGCTTGTAGAGGGGCGATGCCACCACGATCCGCTCCCCGAGGGAGCCCACGATACCGCGGGACAGTACGTTGGCTTGACCGATCGGGTCGTGATTGGAGATGGCGTAGACTGCGCTCCCCTTTCGCAGCCTGAACACGGCGACCTGCTGGTCGCGCACCAGTGCGCAAACTCCGGTATCGGGGGATATGTCTGCCTCCTGGCAGACCGTTTGCCATTTGCCGTTTTCAATGGAGCTGACTTTGTCGCTATTTTTCGGTTTCACCAGTTCTTCTGCTTCGCTCATCTTAAACGGCTGCCTCCACAATTTTTACACGCTCTTCCTTGCTGGCCGGGCGTCGCTGGCCGCGCTCCTGTACGTACAGCAATGAGCTGTCGCTCGCCCCGGAGTTGATGAAGTGGCGAAAGCGTTTGAGCTTTTCGGGGTTTTCCAGGGTGGTTTTCCATTCGCACTGGTAGGCATCGATGACTCGTGTCATGTCCGCCTCCAACTCGGCGGCAATGCCCAGCTTGTCTTCGATCACTACCTGCTTGACGTAGTCCAGGCCGCCTTCCAGGTTTTCCAGCCATACAGAGGTGCGTTGCAGGCGATCCGCGGTGCGAATGTAGAACATGAGAAAGCGGTCGATGTATTGGATCAGTGTTTCCGTGTCCACGTCGGTGGCAAACAGGTTCGCGTGGCGGGGACGCATGCCGCCATTGCCGCAGACGTACAGGTTCCAGCCTTTTTCCGTGGCGATTACGCCCACGTCCTTGCTTTGGGCTTCGGCGCATTCCCTCGTGCAGCCGGAAACAGCCATCTTGATTTTGTGCGGCGCGCGCAGGCCACGGTAACGCTCCTCGATAGCGATGGCCGTGCCTACGCTGTCCTGCACCCCGTAGCGGCACCAGGTGCTCCCGACGCAGGACTTGACCGTGCGCAGGGCCTTGCCGTAGGCATGGCCGGTTTCGAAGCCCACGTCCACCAGCTTGCGCCAGATGGCGGGAAGTTCATGGAGCTGGGCGCCGAACAGGTCGATACGCTGGCCGCCGGTGATTTTGGTATAGAGGTTGAATTCCTTTGCCACCTCGCCCAGCCGGATCAGCTTCTCGGGCGTGATCTCGCCGCCGGGAATGCGCGGGACGACCGAGTAGGTTCCGTCTTTTTGCATGTTGGCGAGGAAGATGTCGTTGGTGTCCTGCAGCGGAGCGTGTTCATCCTTGAGGATGTATTCGTTCCAGCAGGACGCGAGGATGGAACCGACCGCGGGCTTGCAGATCTCGCAGCCCTGCCCTGTGCCGTGGGTGTCGATCAGCTCGGGGAAGGAGCGGATGCCCTTGACGCGGACAATGTCGGCCAGCTCCCGCCGCGAGTATGGGAAGTGCTCGCAGATATGGTTGGACACTTCAACGCCCAGTTGGGTGAGCTCGCTGTCCAGTAGCTGTTGCACCAGGGCGCTGCAGCCGCCGCAGGTGGTAGCAGCCTTGGTGGCGGCTTTCAGGTCTCCGAGGGTGTGGCAGCCGTTCTGGACGGCCGCACAGATGGCTCCCTTGGATACATCATTGCAGGAACAGATCTGTGCTGTCTCCGGCAGCGTGTTTACGCCCATTGCAGGAGCGGCCTGGCCCTCCACCGCCGGAAGGATCAGCGTCGCCGGGTTCTCCGGCAGCTCGATCCTGTTCAACATCAACTGCAACAAATCCCCATAGTTGCTGGTATCACCAACCAGCACGGCGCCGAGCAGATACTTGCAGTCCGCGGTCACCACCAGCCGCTTGTACACCTGCGCCAGATCGTCGCTGTAGATGTAACTCTCCGATCCCGGCGTTCGCCCGTGGGCATCGCCGATACTTCCTACATCCACGCCCATCAGTTTCAGCTTGGTGCTCATGTCCGCACCCTGGAAGCTGGCATCACCGCCGGCGATATGGTCGGCGGCCACCTTGGCCATTTGGTAGCCGGGCGCAACCAGGCCGAAGATCTTGCCGCTCCAGAGCGCGCATTCCCCCACTGCATAGATGCGCGAATCGGCTGTGCGGCAGCGGTTGTTGACGATGATTCCGCCCCGCGGGCCGACGGGGAGATCCGCGCCTCGCGCCAGATCGTCGCGCGGCCGAATGCCGGCGGAGAATACGATGAGATCCGTTTCCAGGTGGGAGCCGTCGGCGAAGCACATGCGATAGCGGCACTCCTCGCCTGCCACGATCTCCTGGGTGTTTTTGTTGGTGTGCACCTGCAGTTGCAGGTCCTCCACCTTCCTGCGCAGCAGGCGCCCGCCTCCTTCATCAAGCTGCACCCCCATGAGTTGGGGAGCAAACTCCACAACGTGAGTCTGCAAACCGAGGTTGTGGAGCGCGTTGGCCGCCTCCAACCCCAGCAAGCCGCCCCCAACCACCACCCCCACGCGGGCATTACTGGCCGAGGCCTTGATCAGGGCGAGGTCGTCGATGGTGCGGTAAACAAGGCAGTGCTCCCGGTCCTTGCCCGGAATGGGCGGCACGAAGGGAGTCGATCCGGTGGCAAGCACCAGGTAATCGTAGGGTTCCAGCCTGCCATCGCTCAGGGTCACCACGCGCTCATCCCGGTCGATGTCTGTCACGGCGGCACCCAGCAGCGTTTCGACACCGTGCTCCGCATACCACTCCCGGCTGGTGAGCGACAGGTCGGCCGCGGTGGCCCCGGAGAAGTAACTACTCAGGTGAACCCGGTCATAGGCCAGACGGGGCTCCTCGCCCATGGCCACCACCTGGAACCGGTCGGCCTGATCGCCCGCCGCCAGGCTTTCGATAAATTTGTGGCCCACCATGCCGTTGCCGACGACGAGCACCCGTTGCTTGCTTGCGGACATCGCTTTCCCTCATTGCTGCAAATTGAGGGCGCATCAGCAAGCGAAGTGCCAGAAAAGCATGAGCTCGGAAACACCCGCTAAAACAAGAAGTTATCCGACCCATGACGTGTCCGCGCACATTCAACACCGCTCGCGAGCGCGTGTTCGTGCGCTGTTATAATGCGGGCGTGGCCCGCTTTGGTGCGGGCCCGGAAACTTCTCCCAATGCAGCGGGATCTGTGCGTACAATAGGATGCCCTTACTCAGGCGGTAGATGGAATGTCATTAATCGATCCCTTTCAGCGCAGCATCACTTACCTTCGCATCTCGGTCACCGATCGCTGCGATTTTCGGTGCGTGTACTGCATGAACGAGGAGATGACCTTTCTGCCCCGCTCACAGGTCCTGAGCCTGGAAGAGCTGGCGGATATCGCCGCGGCTTTCACGGAACTCGGGGTGAAGAAGATTCGCATCACCGGCGGTGAACCGCTGATCCGGCGCGATGTGCTTTCCCTGTTCAGGAACCTGGGCGAACTTCCACTGGACGAGCTCACCCTGACCACCAACGGCTCCCACCTGGAGCGCTACGCGCAGGATTTGCGCGCAGCCGGGGTGAGGCGCCTGAACATCAGCCTGGATAGCCTGCAGGAGGATCGCTTTCGCGATCTGACCCGGGTGGGCGATTTGCAGAAGGTGTTACGCGGCATCGAAGCGGCGCGCGCCGCCGGTTTCGAAAAAATCAAACTCAACAGCGTGGTGCTGAAAAACCGCAATGCGGACGAAGTGGTTGACCTGGTGCGCTTCGCGTTGGCCAGGCAGCTTGATATCAGTTTCATCGAGGAGATGCCGCTGGGCTCGGTCACCGATCACATCCGGCGCGAGGAGTTCTGCAGCAGTCAGGAGTTGAGGGACTTGCTCGGGGCGGAGTTCAGCCTCGCTCCGCTCGAGGAGACCACGGGCGGACCGTCCCGCTACTGGCAAGTGAACGACTCAAAAACCCGGGTCGGCTTCATCTCCCCCCACAGCGAGAACTTCTGTGCGAGCTGCAACCGGGTGCGGCTCACGGCCGAGGGGCGGCTCCTGCTGTGTCTTGGCAATGAACATTCCGTCGACCTGAAGGCGGTGGTACGCCGCCACCCGGGAGACCGGGAAAAGTTGAAGGCGGCCATCGTGGACGCGATCAGGATCAAGCCCGAACGCCACTACTTTACCCACGACGACGAACCGCAAATCGTTCGTTTGATGAACACCACGGGCGGCTGACCTTTCGCGGGAAGGCGTTCCCGGTGCGAAACATCCCCGGTGCGAATCGTTCACGATGAACAAGGGTCCCGGTGCAAAAGGTTCCGGCGCAAACGTTCCGGCGCACGAGAAGTTGGCCATGGAGTTTAGTCATGCAATCTGAAACTTTCATTCCCCTGAATATCGCGGTGCTCACCGTCTCGGACACGCGCACTGAGGAAAACGACACCTCCGGCGATTTGCTCGCGCAATCTCTTACCGAGGACGGCCATCAACTGGCTGATCGTTGCATCGTCCCCGATGACATCTATCAGATTCGCGCCCGGGTTTCCGCCTGGATTGCGGACGCGAAGGTGCACGCCGTGTTGATTACGGGCGGAACCGGGTTTTCCGGCCGGGACAGCACACCCGAGGCCGTATCGGTGTTGCTGGACAAGCAGGTCGAGGGCTTTGGTGAGCTGTTCCGTCATCTCTCCTACGAGGACATCGGCAGTTCCACCATCCAGTCCCGGGCCCTCGCCGGCCTTGCCAACCGCACGGTGATATTCTGCCTGCCCGGGTCCACCGGCGCCTGTAAACTGGGCTGGGGAAAGCTGATCCGCCACCAGCTCAACAGTACCCACAAGCCGTGCAACTTCGCAGCCCTGGTTGCCGGGAGCGGCTGAGGGATGCTCGATATCGATGCGGCACTTGCGCGCATTCTCGAAAGCGCCACCCCCATAACCGACAGTGAGGACCTTCCCCTGATGGACGCCTGGCACCGGGTTCTGGCCCGGGTCCATCGGGCGCGGGTGGATGTTCCTCCGGCGGCGGTGAGTGCCATGGACGGTTACGCCGTCAACAGTGCTCACGTCCGCCCCGGGGACTGGCTGGAGGTGAGTCAGCGCGCGCCCGCAGGGCAGGCGCCCGAGGCGCTCAAGCCGGGCACCGCCGCGCGGATCTTTACCGGCAGCGTTATACCCTCCGGCGCGGATGCTGTGGCCATTCAGGAAAATTGCGAAACCCGGGACGGCGAAGTCAAACTTCTGCAATCGGCCCGGCCCGGCGCCAACGTCCGCGCCCGTGGCCAGGACCTGCAGCAGGGCCAGGACATTCTTGGCTCCGGGCATTTTCTGCGCGGGCAGGACATGGGCCTGCTGGCCGCGGGCGGTGTGGAGCGGGTTTCCGTTTTCCGTCGTCTGCGGGTGGCGGTGCTGTGCTCCGGTGACGAACTGGTGGAACCGGGCCAGCCCCTGGAACCGGGGCAGATTTACAACGCCAATGGCTTCACCCTGCACGGCCTGCTCAGCAGCCTGGCCGTGGAGCCGCGTCATTACCCGCGCATTCCCGACCGACTGGCCGCGACGGAGGAAGCTTTGCAGAACGCTGCGGCCGAATGCGATGTGCTGATCAGCACCGGAGGCGTGTCCGTCGGAGAGGAAGACCACATTCGGCAGGCCGTCACCAACCTGGGTGAACTGGATCTGTGGAAGCTGCGCATCAAACCCGGCAAGCCCCTGGCCTTCGGCCGCGTCGGGTCCACGCCATTTTTCGGGTTGCCGGGTAATCCGGTGGCCGCCTTTGTCACCTTTTTGCTGCTCGTGCGACCCTTCCTGCTCAGGAGGCAGGGGCATTCCGACCGGCCGCTGGAAACCCGGCGCCTGCCGGCAGACTTTGCAGTAACGCGAGCCAGCCCCCGGCAGGAGTACCTGCGGGTGCGCATTGAAAACGGCCGCCTGAGGGCCTTCAATACCCAGGACTCAGGCGTACTGTCGTCCACCAGCTGGGCCAATGGCCTGGCCATCGTCCCGCCGGACACCTGTGTCGAGCGGGGCGATGAGCTGGAAGTCATTCCCTATGATCATTTTGGTGGTCTGTAGCAGGCTTTGGTCGACACAGGGCACGCAAGCTGTGTCAGCCTGCCGCTGGCCATAACAACGATTGGAGCGTATATGGACAAGCAAACCCAAACCGAACTCGAAGCCGCTACATTCCGCCGCCTGCTGCAGCATCTGGACAGCCGCAAGGATGTGCAGAACATCGAGCTGATGGCCCTGGCCGGCTTCTGCCGCAATTGCCTGAGCAAATGGTATCGCGCCGCCGCGGAGGAAAAAGGCATCGAGCTGGATTACGAGGACGTTCGAACCATGGTGTACGGCATGCCTTACGTGGAGTGGAAGGAGAAGTATCAGACCGAAGCCACCCCGGAACAGATGGCGGCGTTCGAGAAGCACAAGCAAGGCTAAGCCGCGATACGCCGCTGCACAGGTCGGCTAAAACGACTGTTTTGCGGTGAGAAGCACCTGCATCCCGTCAATGTCGTCCTCCCGCTCGAAGGGGAAGGCGATGTCCACATGGATGATTTGCCTTGACTGGGCGCGGGAGGACGCCAACCGCAGGCCGAAACCGAAGTCGCCCAGAATGCCGGTTGCCCCCCAGTTGTCGTCCCCGGGCTCCCAGGCGCGGCCCACATCCATAAACACCGCACCGCCCACGCGGAGCAGCCGCCAGAGATGCCAGTCGGTGTAGTAGCGCCGTTCCGCCGTAAACACGAAGCTGCGGTCCCCCTTCTGGTAGCGGGCCGGGTAGCCGCGCAACTGCTCTTCCGAACCCAGCAGCAGCTCCTGCCCTACGGGCAGGTTTCGCCCCAGACGCAGATCCAGTGAGAGATAGGTTCCGTGATTACGGCCCGCCCCGTTGTACCAGCGCCAACTGCTCTCCCAGACCGCGTCCTCGGACTGGTCCTCGTTGTAACGCCAGAGCCCGTTGATGCGGGTTTCCAGTTGCATCAGTGTGGAGCCGTTGATCTTCCAGGCATTGCGGTAGTTCGCGCTGTATACCAGGCGGTCCATGTCGGAGCCGAACACCGTATCCGCCACACCCAGCCGCCAACTCCAGGAACGACCCAGGTTGAAGTCCTCGATGCGGTGCATCTGATTCAGATTGCTCACCTGAATGTAGTCCTCTTCGATGAAGTCGAAGCGCAGGAAGGGGTAGTTGACCTCCCGGCTGGCGGGCAGCCTGTCGGGAGCCACTTCGTCGGCTGCAAACTCGTAGTTGTCCTTGCTCGCGTGGACCCCGAACCACCAGCGCCGGGTCACCCCGTTCTCCCAACCTCCGGACCTCCCCACATACAGTTCGCTGGAGCGTTCATTGGCCTTGTAGGATGCGACATCGTCGCCCCGTTCGTAGATATCGTCCACCCGCTCGTGGTCGCTGTAGTGGAGCCCCCAGGCGTAGCGGGCGTCCAGGGAGTAGAACGGACGTTCGCCGTGCACCACGGTCTGGGAACCATCGTCGTTGTCCGCGTAGGCGACGTCCAGGGTGTAGCGGCTTCCGGCAACGTTGGGGTCCTGGTACAGAAACTCGAGCCCGTCGCGGTCGGTGCTGGATGTGCTGGACAGGGAGAAGGTCTTGCCGTAGCCGAGGAAGTTGCTGTCACTGATGGACACGGTGGTTTCGTCGGAGCCACCGGAGCGACTCACCGAGGCGCCGCCGCTCAGGGTCCAGACTTCCCGCGTGACCACCTCCACATCGACCCGGTTACCGCAGATGCGGTAGGGCCAGACACGGGCGTCATAGAGGTAGTCGCTGTCGCGCAGGGCTCGCGCCGATTCATCGATGATCCGCTTGTTGAATCGATCACCGGAGTTGAACAGCAACTGATCGTCAATCACTTCGGCGCGGGTGTCGATGTGGAGAAAGTCCACCAATTGGAACAGGCGATTGTTTTCTTCCGGGTCGTTCTCGTTGAAGATGGGGTAACGGGTAAAGACGATCTCGTCCACCACCGCATCTTCGGGAAACTCCACGTCCTCGGCCGGTTGCGGCACCTCGGAGATGTCAAAGTCGGCGGTGCCCGGCTCGATGAACAGGCGGCAACCGACCTCCAGATCCGGGTCCTTCTGGCCGTGGGCGTCACCCATCTGGCAACCCAAAACACACAGCAGGACCAGCGCGACCGTCTTGCGAGTCGCCGCATCCGTTGTCTTGCAGTATGATCGGGTTGAAACAGGAGCCGCCAGGTGTGTTGATTCGGGAACGACTAGGTTCATTATGCGCTTGCTACCAATCCTGGTGGAGGCCGTATCCGATGTAGCGCCTGGGCCGCTGATATCCGCCGGGCACCCCTGGGTCCTTATCGGTAATCGTCGCTTAAACCTGAGCATCGGACTATCGGAATGCTGCGCAGGTTTCATCGAATGTAGAAGATCCCAAATACAATGACGTCCCGTTCTTTATCAAGGAGCCGCCATGACTGAACTGAGCCAGAACCACTGTGAAGCCTGTCGCATCGATGCACCTCGTGTAACCGCCGAGGAGGTGCAAACTCTGTCGCGGGAAATTCCCGAGTGGGAATTGATAACGGTCGAGGGGGTGGACCAACTGCAGCGTCAATATAACTTCCCCGATTTCCAGTCGGCGCTGGACTTTGCCTACCGCGTGGGTGAGCTGGCGGAAGCGGAAGGTCACCACCCCGCCCTGCTGGTCGAGTGGGGCAAGGTCACTGTGTCCTGGTGGAGCCACAAAATAAAGGGCCTGCACCGCAACGACTTCATCATGGCCGCAAAAACCGATCGACTGGTCTAGAGCCGATAAACCCGGGATGCAGTGTCGTGGAACAGTTGCGACTTCTCGTCGGCCGAGAAGTCGGCCACCATTTTTTTGAAGCCGTTCCAGACCACGTGATAGGACAGGGACCACTTGTCCACCGGGAAGTTACTCTCGAACATGCAACGCTCCGGGCCGAAGCAGTCGATTGTGTGAAGGTAGTAACGTTTCTGGGCCTCCACAAACTCGTCGGAGGTGGGCGGGCGGTCCCGCAGGTTCCAGCCGAAGCCATTGTCCGGCATGGCCAGCCCGCCAAGCTTGGCGACCACGTTTTCGCACCGGGCGATTGCGGCGATGTCGTCCCGCCACTGCCGGTAGATCTCCTCCTTCCGGTTGGCGTAGGGCCCGACGCCGAGCGGCGTGCCAAAATGGTCGAGAACGATCAGGGTATCGGGGACGGCCTGGGCCAGCTTGAGGAAGTCGCGGTTCTGGTGGTGGTAGTGCCAGGTATCGTAGCTGAGCCCAAGGCGGCCCAGCCTGGCCAGGCCTCGCTGGAAGTCCGGATCCAGATACAGGCCGGCTGATTCGCGCGGCTTGATGAAAAGGTAGTCCTCCTCCCCTTCGTGGGCACCGGCCTGGCGAATGCCTTTGAACAGGCCTTCCGCCGCTTCTTCGTGGGCTTCCAGCACCTGGTCCAACTCCTTCAGGCGCAGATCCGCGTAGGCGACGATGCCGGCGATCTCCGCCTTCTGCGGACCGCCTGCGCGACTTTGCCGGGCCAGGTCCGCCACGAATTCCGTTTCCCCCACCGGACGCAGGTGCTCGGGCCCCTCGCGGCGATAGCCCGCGTGGCACTCGATGAATACGGTCTTGCGGATGTTGTGGCCGGAGCCGGTGTCCTCCCACAGATCGTCCAACAGGTAATCCGTGGAGCGGCGCCGCCTCCAGAGATGATGGTGGGGGTCGATGATGGGGCGGTCCGGTTCAAGGATCTGCTCCTGTACCTCCAACAACCATTGATGATCATCGTGAACCATTTGACTCATGGCGCCCCCCGGTTTTTTTAATTGAAGCCGGATCATACCCGTTTATTCCCGCTGGGATAAACGGGCCGAACGGCGCCGGCGGCTCTGCTACAATGCGCGCCTCACGTCGCCCCGGTCTGATTCTCAATGTCCTCGATCACTCCACACTCAAATCTGCCCGCCGCCAGCCTGCCGCGCCGCCTGGCTGCAATGGTCTACGACAGCCTGCTGCTCCTCGGTCTGAGCTTTGCCTACGGCGGCATCTTTGCGGTCTGGATACCGGGGGCCATGGGGCGGCGCCCGGAACTGGGGGAGTTGGCGATTGAAGGGGCGGCCCTGTTTTTCTTCCAGTTGGGCTGGGCCGCGCTGATGATCGGGTTTTTTCTTTATTTCTGGCGGCGCGGTGGCCAGACCCTGGGCATGCGCGCCTGGCGGCTGCGGGTGCAAACACCGGACGGCGAGATCATCAGCCTGGGCCAGGGCCTGCTGCGCTGCATTATTGCGCCGCTCTCCCTGGGCCTGTTCGGTCTCGGCTATCTGTGGTGCCTGCTGGACCCCCGCGGCCAGACCGTCCACGACCGGCTCAGCCACACCGAGGTGGTGACACTTCCCAAGGAAAAACGCTAGTTCCGGTTAAGCAGCCAGGCCCCGAAACCGATGGAGATGAGGCTGGGCATCAGGACCGCCAGTGCCGGCGGAAACCCGAGGGCGAGGCTGGAGGTGCCCAGCAGGTTCTGGCTCATTTCAAAGACGATCCCCACCAGCACCGCGAGGGCAAGTCGAAAGCCCATGCTGGACTCGCGCAGGGAGCCGAATATGAAGGAGATGCCCACCAGAACCAGCCCCAGAATCGTGAGCGGTTGCATCACCTTCTGCCAGAAGGACAACCAGTACCGCCCGCTGTCCAGCCCCTGCCGGTCCCGGCTTTGGGCATAGCGGTACAGATTCCGGATGGACAGGGATTCAGGCTCCAGCACCAGCAGCTTGAGCTGCTCCGGCGACAGGTCGGTGCGCCAGGCCTGCTGAACGAAGTGACGGGTTGCGGCCCGGCCATCCTCGAACCGGGTTTCGGTGCCGTTTTCCAGCTGCCAGTAATTCTTCTGGTAGATGCCCTCTTCCGCATAGAGGGTTGAAAGAAGCCTGCCCTCGTCATCAAACCGGTAACGGCTGATTCCGAACAGGCGGCCGTTCGATTGCACCGATTCAAAGTAGGCGAACTCCTCGCCGTCCCGGTGCCAGACTCCCGCGTCTTCATCTTCCTCCCCCAGTGCGGCGGCCCGGGTGTTTTCCGCCAGTTCCGCCGTTACCGGGGTCACGTACTCACCCCACAGGAAGCCGATTACGATTACCAGCAGGACCGGCCGCATCACCGCCCAGCCCATGCGCAGCAAACTGACCCCCGCGGCACGCAGAATCACCAGCTCGTTGGCGCTGGCATGAACCCCGAGACCGATGACACACCCGAGAAAGGTGGCATAGGACAGGTAGTCGTAGACCATCCCCGGGATCAGCAAGCCCACGTAGCGCAATGCCGTGACAAAGGTGTAGTCACCCTTCAGGTCACCAAGCTGGGCCACCAGTTCAGAGATGATAATAAGGCTGACCAGCACCATGAGAGCGCCGATCGTGGAGGCCAGGACGGTTTTACCCAGGTAGCGATTAAGCCTGCGCACTGTCGCCCTCCGGATGAGACCGACGCGGCGCGGCGCCAAAGCGTCCCAAGGCCTGGCCGTTGTTCCAGAGCAACAACAACAGTGCGATCGCCAGGAAGATCCCATGCACCCACCACACCCCGATGGCAGCCGAAATCCGCTCCTGCTCCACATAGGACTTGGCCACCGTGAGGCCACCCAGGTAAAAGATGGCCACCAGGAAGCCCGGGAACATCTTCAGAAATCGCCCGCGGCGCGGATTGGTATGGCTCAGCGGCACCGCGATCAGCGCCACTACAAAAACGAACAGGGGCAGGGACAGTCTCCACTGGAGTTCCGCCTTGAACTCGGGCCGGTCCATCTCCAGCAACATGCCCAGACTTGCGTACTCCTCCCGGTAAATGGGGGCGGTCTCGATCTGGCGGGCGGGCAGAAATTGCCCGAAGCTTTCGAAGCGGGTTTCCTTGTAGTCCGGGTAGCCGGGCCTGCCGAGGTATTGATAGCCGTCGCTGAGGACCATGTAGCGGTCGCCGGTGGCGAAATTGATTTCGTCCCCTGCGGCCGCGGCCCGGATCACCGAGACCGGCTTGTCCTCGTCCGCCAGGCTGGGCCGCTCCGCGATGAACACATTCAGAATGCGGTCCCCTTCCGGCGAAAACCGTTCGAAGAAGTAGGTGGTCGTATCGCCCTTGCGGACCGGCTGGAAGCGGCCGGGGGTGAGAATTTCCAGTTCACTGCGATTGCGCTGCTGGACGATGATGTCGTCCGCCTTCTTTTTGGTGTAGGGGCTGATGAACATGGTCAATGCCGTCACCACCGCGGCAACGATCGCGGCGGGCACCATGGTGTAGGCCACCAGGCGCATCTTGCTGAATCCGCAGCTCGAGAGGACCACCATCTCGCTGTCCATGTGCAGGCGGCCGTAGGCCACCAGAACCGACAGGAAAAAGCAGATGGGCAGGATGAGCATCAACAGATCGGGAATGCGCAGGGCCAGGATCAGGAAGACCACGTCGGCGGCCAGATCACCGTTGATGGCGTCGTTCAGGTAGCCGGAAAAACGATTGCCTACCGTCAGTAACAGCAGTCCGCCACTGATAACCAGCGTCGCAACCAGGATTTCCCGGGTGAAGTAGCGAAGAATGATCACGTTGCTGTTCTGCTCCCGAACCTTCAGCGCCCCGGCCTTGAATGTTCACCCGGATTCAGAGGGGAAAGTACTCAGCGCCGGATAGTGCAACCTGAACCCGTGCTGCCCGCGTTTGACGCTGGCCGTGCCGCAACCGCCCGGTCTCCGGCGCCCGACTGCACGGTCCGGCCCGCGCCGGCCCGCCGCCTGGGTGAAATATTCCGGTCCGATGTTGCTCACCGCGGGGCATGGCGTACACTAGCGACCAAGCCGGCGGCGCGATTCACACAGCGCGAAAATGAAGCGCTGCATTATACGCGCCCCGAACTCCCAATAACCAGCAAGTCAAATAAGGAAACCCTATGCAGTTTCACGCCAGCCAAGCCGATCTACTCACACAGAAGACCGACTGTGCCCTCGTGGCGGTGTTTGAAAAGGGCAAGCTTTCGTCAGCGGCCCAGGCCCTTGACGAAGCCACGGGCGGAGTGATCCGTAATCTCGTCAAGAAAGGCGACTTCAAGGGCGAAACCGGCGAGAGCCTGGTGCTGCACGCCCCCACCGGCTGTGCCGCGGACCGGGTGGTATTGCTCGGCTTTGGCCCCCAGGGCGAGTGCAAGCCCGGCGACTTCCGCCGCGCCATGGACAGTGCCGCAAAAGCGGTGAAGCAGACCGGCAGCAAGCAACTGCACCTGTTCTGTGACGACGTTGCGGTGGCGGACCGCGACGAGGACTGGAAGGCCCAGCAGGCCGGTCTGGTCATCGCCCAGCGTCTGTACCAAGTTCAGGCCCTGAAGAGCAAAAAGACCACGCCCCCCAGCCTCGGTTCAGTCACCTACTGCGTCAGCGACAAGGACGCCCTGGCTGGAATCAAGAAGGCCGCGAAAAGCACCGCCGCCATGGCCGAAGGCATCGGCTACGCCCGGGAACTGGGCAACCTGCCCGGCAATGTCTGCACACCCTCTTACCTTGCCAGTGAAGCGAAAAAGCTCGCCAAGGGCAGCGACACCTTCAGCGCCAAGGTACTCGGCGAGAAGCAAATGCGTGAACTGGGCATGGGCTCCCTGCTTTCCGTGAGCGCTGGCAGTGAGCAGGAAGCGCAGCTCATAGTGATGGAGTACAAGGGCGGCGCCAAGAACGCCAAACCGGTGGTACTGGTGGGCAAAGGCATTACCTTCGACAGCGGCGGCATCAGCCTCAAGCCGGGCGCCGGCATGGACGAGATGAAGTACGACATGTGCGGCGCGGCCAGCGTGTTCGGAACCATGAAGGCCATCGAACAGTTGCAACCGAAGATCAACGTGGTGGCCATCGTGCCCGCGGCCGAGAACATGCCCAGCGGTTCCGCCACCAAACCGGGGGACATCGTCACCTCCATGGCGGGCAAGACTATTGAGGTGCTTAACACCGATGCCGAGGGCCGCCTGATCCTCTGCGACGCACTGACCTATGCGGAGCGCTTCAAGCCGGAGGCAGTAATCGATATCGCCACGCTCACCGGCGCCTGCGTTATTGCGTTGGGCAACCATGCCTCCGGGCTTTACAGCAACCGGGACGAACTGGCAGAGGCTCTGCTGGCGGCGGGCGACTATACCGGTGACCGCGCCTGGCGCATGCCCCTCTGGGACGAGTACAAGAAGCAGCTGGACAGCAACTTCGCTGACCTGGCGAACATCGGCGGCAAGGAAGCGGGCAGCGTAACAGCAGCGTGCTTCCTGTCCCACTTCACCGAAAGCTACCCCTGGGCGCACCTGGACGTGGCCGGGACGGCATGGCTGTCAGGCGCCGAGAAAGGGGCCACCGGTCGACCCGTCGCCTTGCTGCTCAACTACCTGTTGAGCCGTTAAAACCCATGCCCCAGGTGGACTTCTACATCCTGGAGAGCGACTCCCTGGCAGCCCGCCACCAGTTCGTGGCGCGGCTGCTGGGCAAGTTGCAGCGACTGGGAAAGTCGGCACTGGTGACGGTGGCTTCCGATACGGAAGCCACCGAACTGGACGCGCTGCTGTGGGCCTTTCCTCCGGAATCCTTCCTGCCCCACGGGGTCGTCGGCAACAAAGCCGGTGAAGACGCCCCGGAAGAGGCAGTACTGATTTCGGCGCGCCCCGATGAGTCCGCCGCCCGGGATGTATTCGTCAACCTGCGCCAGCAGGTTCCATCGCGCCACCGGGAACTGGGCCGGATTGTGGAAGTGGTCGTGCAGGACCCGGTGGTACTGGCCGGCACTCGCGAGAACTTCCGGTTTTACCGGCAGCAGGGCTATCCGATAGAATCCCACTCCATCCGCGAGTAAAACTGCGCCCATGACGGACAACAAAGATTCGGCACGCAAGAAGATTCTGGGAGAACTGGAATCCATCAAGGATCTTCTCCATGAGGAGCACCTGGGCGAAGTGGAGCCCCCGTTGCTGACCACCCCCGTGGATGATGAACCCACCGGCACCGACGAGCCCCCCATTCTGTCCAGGCGAGCCGCAGAGCCGGTAAAAACCCCCTCACAAAAAGAAGCCCGCCCCCGGGAAGCTGAGGACGACATCCCCATCCTCCAGGTTGAGGTGGACCCCCAGGAGTGGATGGATCCGAGCGAGTCCGGTCCCGCAGATCGCGAGCCGGCACCCGCGCCGGACCCGGAGAGCCAGCCCGGGCTATTCGACAAGCCCCGGCGCGAGCCTGCTAAACCACCCGCAGATCACGGCGATTCCGTTACCGCTCAGGAACCGGGGGCGGAGCCCCCGCCCGTCCGCAAGACCGAGAACCCCTTCCTGCCCAAGCACATTCGCGACAGGATCAACGCCAATCGCGCCGCGCAGCAGAACATGCTCAACTCCTTGTCAACGGCTCCGGCAAAGCCGCCACGGCAGGATGCCGAGTCCCGATCACCTGCTGAGTCCAAATCCGAAGATGATCTGGTGGAGGAAGTGTTGAAGCGCTGCCTTCCCAGGATCGAAGCGGAACTGCGGGAACAGATCCGGGCCATCATTCGGGAACAGCGGGAAGACTGAGCCTTCTGTAACGCTCACCACCGCCGTGGCGGTTGCTCTGCCGGACCGGGCTGTCAGGCCATAGCCCGTCAAGGTATAATTCGCCCCTTTGCTCATCGCGTCTTCACGCGCCAGCGCACCGGTAAAGTCCCGGCCGGCACCGCGTTCAGCGGCCGCCATCACCCAACCGACCGAAAAGCAGTTGAACTCATGGAAAAAACCTACAGCCCGCAGTCCATCGAAAGCAAGTGGTACCAGCATTGGGAAAAAAGCCAGTATTTTGCGCCCAAAGGTGAAGGCCGCCCCTACTGCATCATGATTCCGCCGCCGAACGTGACCGGCAGCTTGCATATGGGCCATGGCTTTCAGGCATCCATCATGGACGCCCTGATCCGCTACCACCGCATGCAGGGCAACAAGACCCTGTGGCAGGTGGGCACCGACCACGCGGGAATCGCCACCCAGATGGTGGTGGAGCGTCAACTGGATGCGGAAGGCAAAACCCGACAGGAACTGGGCCGCGAGGACTTTATCGAGCGGGTCTGGCAGTGGAAGCACGAGTCCGGCGGCCATATTACCCGGCAGTTGCGCCGGCTGGGCGCCTCGGTGGACTGGAGCCGCGAACGTTTCACCATGGACGAAGGCTTCTATGAAGCGGTTCAGGAAGTCTTCATCCGTCTCTACGACGAGGGGCTGATCTACCGGGGCAAGCGCCTCGTAAACTGGGACCCGAAGTTCCACACCGCCATCTCGGATCTGGAAGTCATTGCCGAGGAAGAAGACGGTCATCTCTGGCACTTCCGCTACCCGCTGAGCGATGGCGACGGCCACCTGGTGGTGGCCACCACCCGGCCGGAAACAATGCTCGGCGATACGGCCGTTGCAGTGCATCCGGAGGATGAGCGCTACCGGCACCTGATCGGCAAGACCATCACCCTGCCCCTGACGCACCGGGAAATACCCATCATCGCCGACGACTACGTGGATCGGGAGTTCGGCACCGGCTGCGTAAAAATTACCCCCGCCCACGATTTCAATGACTACGAGATCGGCGTGCGGCATCAGCTGCCCATGATCAACATCCTGGACGACGACGCCCGCCTCAACGATGACGTGCCCGAGCCCTACCGGGGCATGGACCGGTTCGACGCGCGCAAGCAGGTGGTCGCCGACCTGGACGCTCTCGGCGTGCTGGAAAAGGTTGAGCCGCACAAGCTGAAGGTGCCCCGCGGCGACCGCAGCGGTGTGGTCATCGAGCCCTATCTGACCCATCAGTGGTACGTAAAGACCAAACCCCTCGCCGAAGAGGCCATCAAGGTGGTGGAAGACGGGGACATCGAGTTCGTGCCCAAAAATTACGAGAACATGTACTTCTCCTGGATGCGCGACATCCAGGACTGGTGCATCAGCCGGCAGTTGTGGTGGGGGCACCGCATCCCCGCCTGGTACGACAAGGCCGGCAACATATACGTGGGTGCAAGCGAAGCGGCGGTCCGGGAAAAGCATCAGCTTCCGGCGGACCTGCCCCTGGAGCAGGACGAGGATGTGCTGGACACCTGGTTCTCCTCCGGCCTGTGGACCTTCGGTACTCTGGGCTGGCCCGCCGACACGGAAGAACTGCGCAACTTTCACCCCACCGATGTGCTGGTGACGGGCTTCGACATCATCTTCTTCTGGGTCGCGCGCATGATTATGCTGACCCTGCACTTCCGCAAGGAAATCCCCTTCCGCAAGGTGTACTGCACGGGCATGGTGCGGGACAGCCACGGGCAGAAGATGTCCAAATCCAAGGGCAACGTCCTGGACCCCATCGACATGATCGACGGGATTGATCTCGAGTCCCTGCTGGCCAAGCGCACCGCTGGCATGATGGTGCCGCACCTGAAGCAGAAGATCGAAAAACAGACCCGCAAGGAGTTCCCCGAGGGCATCGAAGCCTATGGCACCGACGCACTGCGCTACACGTTTTACTCTCTTGCCTCACGCAGCCGTGACATCAACTTCGATGTGGGCCGGATTGAAGGCTTCCGCAACTTCTGCAACAAGATCTGGAACGCGGCCCGTTACGTGCTGATGAACTGCGAGGACTACCAGTCCGGCGGCGAGGTGGAACTTTCCCTCGCCGATCGCTGGATCATTTCCCGCTTTCAGGATGCGGCCCAGGCGGTGAGGGACGGCATGGACAGCTACCGCTTCGACCTGGCCAGCCAGGCCCTCTATGAGTTCGTATGGAACGAATACTGTGACTGGTACCTGGAACTGTCCAAGCCCGTTCTCTGGGATGAGAACGCCACCGACGCCCAGAAGCAGGGCACTCGCCAGACCCTGCTGCAGGTTCTGGAGGCAACTCTGCGCCTGGCGCACCCGCTGATGCCATTTATCACCGAGGAAATCTGGCAACTGCTCAGGGACAAGGCGGGCGCCAAAGGCGACACCATCATGTACGCCCCCTACCCCGCTGCCGACGACGGCAAGCGGGATTCACAGGCGGTTGCGGACATCGAGTGGGTGAAAAATTTCATCGTCGGCATTCGCAACATTCGCGGCGAGATGCAACTGGCCCAGGGCAAGCTGCTGGCGGTCTTGTGCAAGAACGGCGATCAGGCCGATCGCCGTCGGGTGGACGAGAACCGTCAGTTCCTGAGCAAACTGGCAAAACTGGAATCCATCCAGTGGCTGGAAAGCGGCGCTGAAGAGCCCCTCGCCGCGACCGCGCTCGTGGGCGACATGGATATTCTGGTACCCATGGCGGACCTGATCGACAAGGAGGAGGAAAGCAAGCGCCTGCAGAAGGAAATCGACAAACGCAGCAAGGAGCTCAAACAGGTACGCGGCAAGCTCGGCAACGCCAACTTTGTCGACAAGGCACCGGCCGAGGTTGTGGAGAAGGAGAAAGCCAAGGAGCAGGAACTCAGCAATGCAGTGGAGAAACTGCAGTCTCAGTTGACGCGAATCCAGGCGCTGTAAGCAGCCAGGTGCATCAGCGCCACAGCGCTGATGCACTGGATTCAGTCGAACAAATCCAGAGCTTCCGGCTCGCAGTCCGCGATACCGAGCGCCTGACGGACCGGCGCGAAGGAGCGGCGGTGAATGGGACAGGCGCCCAGCTGCTGGAGGGCCTCAAGATGGGCCGCCACGGCATAACCCTTGTGCGCCGCGAAACCGTAGCCGGGATACTGTGTGTCGAACTCGACCATCTCCCGGTCGCGAACCACCTTGGCCAGAATCGAAGCAGCGCTGATGACAGGGACGCGGCCGTCCCCTTTGACAACCGCTTCCGACTTGTAAGACCACTCAGGACACTTGTTGCCGTCCACCAGCACGTATTCCGGTGCAATGGACAGTCCTTCGACGGCCCGGGTCATGGCCAGAAGGGTCGCGTGGTAGATGTTGATCCGGTCGATCTCGGCCACGCTGGCACGCGCCACAAACCAGCACATGGCTTTTTGCCGGATTTCATCGAAGAGCGCTTCGCGTTTCTTTTCGCTTAGCACCTTGGAGTCGTTGAGACCTTCGACCGGATTGTTCGGGTCGAGAATGACCGCCGCCGTGACCACGTCCCCCGCCAAGGGGCCGCGCCCCACCTCATCCACGCCCGCCAGCAGCTCACCTTTATAACTGCAGACAAAGGGGGGGAGCCCATCCTGAGCGCTCTCTTTCCTCACGGGTCCACCCCGGTGCGCGGGGCCGATGCACGAGCAAGAGCCAGTACCGCGTCGGCGGCGCGTTCGTCGGCATTCTGTTGCAACTGGATATGGATGGACAGAAACTCCTGCTTCAACGCCTCCACCTTGTCGGCATTTTCCAGGTAGCTCAGCAGGTCCCGCCCCATGGCCTCCGGGTCAACCCGATCCTGCAGATATTCCGGCACCAACTCACGGCCCGCAAGAATGTTGGGGAGCGAAATGTGGGGGATTTCCAGCAGCCGCGAGTAGATGGCGTAACTGAGACGCGGGAATTTGTAGGCGACGACCATGGGGCGCTTCAGTAACAGCGCTTCCAGCGTGGTCGTACCCGAAGCCATCAGAACCGCATCCGCCGCGCACATGACTTCGTGAGAGCGCCCGTGGGTCAGAGTTACGGGAAGGTCGGGCTTATGCTTCAACAGTTCCTGAAGCTGGGCATGGCGCGCCTCGTTGGCGGCGGGCATGATGAAATGCAGATCGGGTTTTTGGCGCAGACACCACTCGGCAGTGGCCAGGAACTCAGGGGCGATCAACTTCACTTCGCTCGACCGGCTGCCCGGCAGGAGCGCAATTACCCGCTGATCCGGGGAGAGTCCCAGGGCATCCCTCGCGGCGCGCTGATCCGGCACCAGGGGAATGCGATCGGCGAGGTAGTGCCCCACAAAGGAAACGGGCACATTGTGTTCTTTGTAGAACCTCGCCTCGAATGGAAACAGGCTCAACATCAGGTCAACCGAGCGCGCGATCTTGTGCACGCGTTCGCGCCGCCATGCCCAGATTTGCGGGCTGACGTAATGGGCCGTCTTGATACCGGCCTGCCGGAGCCTGTGCTCGAGGGTGATGTTGAAGCCCGGCGAGTCGATGCCGAGAAAAACCGCTGGCGGGTTGGCAACAAAATGCCGGTAGATGCGACGGCGAATGGCCAGGAGTTCCGGCAGCCGCTTGAGTGGTTCGACAAACCCCATGACCGCGAGGCGCTCCTGATCGGCCAGGGAGTGAAAGCCGGCGGCGATCATCTTCGGCCCGCCAATGCCTTCGAACTGTGCGTCAGGAACGCGCTTTTTGATGGCTGCGATCAGGCCGGCGCCAAGGGAATCACCCGACATTTCACCGGCCAGCATTCCAATACGCAGGGGTTCGGACATGGGAGCGGCTCTAGCGAACGATGCCGCGGGTGGATCGGTTGAGGGAATCCAGCATGGGCTGGACGACCGGAGAACTGGCCGCCAATGCGGTCAGCTCAGCCTTCGCTTCCTCGATCCGGAGATGGCGGCGATAGATGATCTTGAATGCTTTGACGATGATGGCCTGCTCGTCCTTGGTGAAGCCGCGCCGCTTCAAACCGACCAGGTTGACGCTCTTGGCCTCCGCGGGGTTGCCGGTGACCATGACGTAGGCCGGGACGTCCTTGCCCACCGCTGTACCCATGGCCGTAAAGCTGTGTGGACCAATATCGCAGAACTGATGAACCAGGGTAAAGCCGCTCAACTGGGCGTAATCGCCTACGTGAACGTGCCCGGCCAGGGCCGCATTATTGACGAAAATGCAGTGGTTGCCGATGACGTTGTCGTGACCGATATGGACGTAGGGCATCAACAGATTGCCGTTGCCAATGGTTGTTTCGGCGCGGTCCTGCACGGTGCCCCGATGAATGGTAACCCCTTCGCGGATAACGTTGTCATCCCCGATCACCAGACGGGTATCCTCGCCCTTGAACTTCAGATCGGGGGTTGCGTCACCCACGGTCGCAAACTGGAAGATGTGATTATTGCGCCCGATACGGGTCGGCCCCTTCAGGACCACGTGGGATTCGATCCTGCTGCCCGCCCCGATCTCGACGTCGGGGCCGATGATGCTGTAGGGCCCCACTTCGACATCGTCTGCAAGCTTGGCGGAAGGATCAATAATGGCGGTGGGATGAATCAAGACTGCTCTCTCTTTCTCAGAACCGTTCGATACCGATATGGAACTCCGAATTTCCAGTCCTAATGCTTCCGAACCCCGCTCTTGATCGCAGGACCCGGGAAGCGTCCGATAGTTATCGGTTGTTGGCCGTGGTCACCGGCTGCGCCCGACGAGGTCGTTTAGCTGACTTGTCGATCAGCGCACAGGATGGTGGCTTTGGTAACCAGGTTGCCGTCCACGGAGGCCTGGCAGTCGAACTTCCAGATACCGCGTTTTTCTGATACGACCCGAGACTCGAGTTGCAGCCGGTCACCGGGCACGACCTGGCGCTTGAAGCGTACGTCGTCGGCTCCCGCGAAAAGGTAAACCGATCCGTCTTCGGGTGTTTTGTCCACAGTCTTGAAGCCGAGAATCCCTGAAGCCTGGGCCAGGGCCTCGACGATCATTACACCGGGAAAAATCGGTGCCTGGGGGAAATGGCCGTTGAACACGGCTTCATTGACGCTCACATTCTTGTAGGCGACGATGCGCTCCCCGAGAACCAGCTCCACAACCCGATCCACCAGCAGAAACGGATACCGATGGGGCAGGTATTTTTTGATTTCTGTAACGTCCATTTGTATTTCTGACATGTTGTTCTCGATCCACTATCAGTAAGGATTCAGTGTAGTACTCATGACCGGGAACGTCGTGCCGAAGCGGCCGTGTTCCCGACATTCGCCCGGGTTCAGAAACGCATCGGAGTTTCAAAGCGGAGGAGCCAGGAAAACCGACTGCAGAGTTGAAGCGCGATATTGTCCCACACTCGCCCCATCCTGCACAGTTACGGTTCCCGTTTTTCGAGATTTTTCAGACGATTGCTGATTTCGTCCAACTGGGCAAACCGCACGGCCTGCTTGCGCCACTGCCGTGTGGGGGCCATGGGAGTACCGGAGGAGTAGGACCCGGGTTGGGTAATGGACTTCGTAACCAGGCTCATTGCGGTGATGGTCACGTTGTCGACGATCTTCAGATGCCCAACAATTCCCACAGCACCGGCGATAACACAATGGGAACCGATTTCCGTACTGCCGGCGATGGCCGCGCAGCCGGCGATTACGGTGTGATCACCAATCCTGACGCCGTGGGCGATCTGAACCATGTTGTCGGTTTTCACACCGTGGCCGATCAAGGTATCGGACAGAGCTCCCCGATCTACGCAGGTCCCCGCCCCCAGCTCCACATCGTCACCGATCCGGACCCCGGCCAACTGGTGTATTTTTACCCATTGCCCCTGGTGCGGCGCGAAGCCAAATCCATCCGAGCCCACGACCACTCCGCTATGAAGGATAGCGCGCGCGCCGATGGAGACTCCGTGGTAGATGGTCACTCTGGGGTACAGGCGGCTGTCCGATCCGATACGGCTGCCGGCTCCCACATGACAGCCGGAACCGATGCTGACACCATCGCCAATAATCACGCCCGGTTCGACGGTAACGTGCGGCCCTACGGATACTCCCTGCCCGATGATCGCGTCCTCGGCGACCACAGCGCTTGGGTGGATACCGGCCGGAGCGTGCATGGGAGGCGCGAACAATTGGGAGAGGCGTGCGTAACCGTGGTATGGATCATCCACCAGTAAGGCGTTGCCCGCGAAATCACCCAATTGGTCAGGGGCGAGCACGACTGCGGAAGCTTCGGTGCTGCTCAGATACTTGCGGTACTTGGAGTTGGCGAGAAAGGCGATCTGCCCGGCGCGGGCGTCTTGCAGGGTGGCAATGCCGGTGATCCGGGTATCGGGATCACCGACGATGCGCGCATCGATGGTACGGGCCAGCTCGGTCAGAGACAGTCCGGGAAAAGACTCCGACATGGACCAGCCAGTTACCGGGCCTTGTTGAGGCGATCTGTGATCTTGCTGGTGATATCGTAGGAGCTGTCCGCGTAAGTCACTGCCTCCGCGTTCAGTACCAGGCCGATGCCTTCCGACTTGATGATGTCCTGCACCACCTCTCGGGCTTTCTGTGCCTGGGTTGCCAGGATCTGCTGAACGAGAGCCTGGTTCTCGCTCTGGAGTTTCTTGGCTACCAGCTCCAGGTCGGCACGCTTGTATTCCATCTGCTTGCGATGGTCATTCTTCTGCTCGTCGGACCAGGTTGCACCGTTCTTTTTGGCCTGCTCGTCCAGCTTTTGCAGCTCGGAGCGCAAGCTGTCGTAGTTCGCTTTCAGATCCGCGTAAGCGGCCTTGGCTTCATAATCCTTGATCTGCTTTTGCGCCGTATCGGTGTTGAGGATGGCTGCCTGCAGATTGAAGACAGCGACCTTCCCTTCCGCAAGGGCAATTCCGGAACAGGCCATCATGGCCGTTGCAAACAGGGCGATCGTTAGCTTTTTCACGTTAATTACTCCGTTGATTCCGTTATTAGAAAAATAAGCCGTTTTCAGCTTGCCGCTGACAAAGCCGACGGCTAGAAAGAGGTACCGAGGGAGAACTGGAAGAATTCCTCTTCATCGAACTCCTGCTGCTGCAGAGGGCGGGCAATACTGAAAGTCAAAGGCCCCATTCCCGATACCCAGGTGATGCCAATACCCGCCGAAGCACTCAGGCCGTCGAAGGTTATGTCCTCGACACAATTGAACTGACCCTCGGTACAGTTGGTATCGAAGACGTTGCCCGCGTCGATGAAAAACGCCGACTGGACCGAGCGCTGGTCTTTGACAAAGGGTAGTGGAAAAAGAATCTCCGCGCTAGCGGTGATCAGAACGTTACCGCCCGCTGCCCGGTCGTAGCGCCCGACCACCTGATCCGCCAGAGTACCCAGTTCGTCGGCGCTACAGTAAGGAGCGCCCGCCTCGTCACAGCGGAAATAGGTCAGCTCCCGCTCACCATCGCCATCGGTGTCGACGAATTCATAGTTCAGACGGCGCGCCGGCGAGCTGCGCGGGCCGAGGGTGTTGCGCTCGAAGCCGCGCACCGTCCCGAAGCCACCCGCGTAGAAGTGCTCGAAGGGCGGAACGTCAGTCAGATCACCGTAGGAATCCGCATATCCCAGCTCTGTGCGCAGGCGCAGGGTCAGGCTGTCCGTGAGCGGCTGAAAGACCTGCCCTTCGTAGCGCAGCTTGAAGAACTCGAGGTCACCGCCAGGCAGGGCCACATCAAGGGAGAGCTGTTGATGGGCACCGCGGGTGGGCAGCACACCGCGATTCAGGGTGGATCTGACCCAGGACAGGCGAGTGTTCAGCCAGTCGAACTCATCGCCATTGAGATCGATAAAGCCCGAAGGCGTGGTGCCCAGGACCGGGTCACCCTCTGACACCGGTACCGGGTTGAAGGCGAAATCCGCGGGATCATTGTCGGGATCGGATACAAACTCCAGGTACTCCGTCCACTCGCTCTGGTCCACGTACTGCTGATTGGGGAAACCGCTGAACAGCCGCGGCGTGGTCAGATATTCCTGCGAGAGATAGTCGTCCTCACTGAGCGTCAGATGGGTGTAGCCGAAGCCGAAGCCGATTCTGGAAACCTCCGACAACGGATAGCCGAAGTTCACGGACGCTCCGTAGCGGTCGGTTTTCGAGGCGGACACATTGAACTCTTCGTAATCGGTTTCCTGGTAGAACACCGAGAAACCCCGGCTGACGCCGTCCTCGGTGAAGTAAGGATCGGTGTAGCCGAAATTGACAGAGGTCTGATAGACGTTCTTGTTGATGCCGAACTCCACCCGCTTGCCTGTGCCGAACCAGTTCTGATCCGTGAAACTGGTACCGATTACGGCGCCAAACCCCTGGGAGTAACCCACCTGGAAGTTCATCGTGCGGTTGGGCTGCTCCTCCACGGTGTAGGTCACGTCGATCTGATCGGATGTACCGGGCACCTCGGTGGTTTCCACTTCCACTTCCCGGAAATAGCCGAGTCGCTCCAGACGCACTTTGGACTGTTCGATCATTGCCGTGGATGCGGAGGCCCCTTCCATCTGACGCATTTCCCGGCGCAGCACCTCGTCGGCGGTCTGGGTGTTGCCGCGAAATTCAATCCGGCGCACGTAGGCCCGCTGACCCGGATCGATGTACATGGTGATGTCGACCGTTTTGTCCTCTTCGTTCGGCTCGGGGATGCCCCGCGCTTCCGCGAAGGTGTAGCCCTCATTGCCGAGCCGCTGGGTCACGTACTCGGACGAGGTGGTCATCAGGTACTGGGAGAAGGTCTGGCCCGGGCGAATGACGATGTAGCGCCGGATCTCCTCCTCGGAAAGGACCGGATCACCCGCCAGATTCACCTCATTGACGGTGTAGACGTCGCCTTCCGTGATGTTGATGGTGATGTACACCGCCTCCCGGTCCGGGCTGATGGAAACCGGCGCGGAGTCGATGTTGAACTCGAGATAGCCGCGATCCCGATAGTAGGACTCCAGCCGCTCCAGGTCCCCCGTGAGCTTTTCGCTGGCGTACTTGTCATTGCCGCTCAACCAGGACAGCCAGCCTGTGGTCTGGATTTCGAACAGATCCAGCAGCTCCTCATCGTCAAAGGCCTCATTGCCGACGATATTGATGTGCTTGATCCGCGCTTCACGACCCTCGTCCACGTTGATATTGAGCCGCACCTGGTTGTTGGGCAGGTCGATCACTTCCGTGTCCACCGAGGCGCCATAGCGCCCCTGCTTCACGTATTCGCGGGCAAGGCTCTGGGCCATGCCTTCAAGTGTCGCACGCTTGAGGATCTGCCCTTCCGCCAGCCCGTTATCGGCCAGGCTGCGCATCAGGTCCTCGGTCTTGATGGCCTTGTTGCCATCGATGTTGATTTCGCTGATTGCGGGGAGCTCGCTGAGAGCAATGACGAGAACGCCTCCATCGCGGCCGATCTCAATGTTGCCGAACAGGCCGGTCCGGAACAGGGAACGGGTTGCATCGCCCAGGGTCCGTTGGGAAACAACGTCCCCGACCTGAATGGGTAGAGCGGCGAAAACGGTGCCAGCGGAAACGCGCTGCAGGCCCTCGACGCGAATATCGGTCACCTGGAAACGCTCCGGTGACGGCGAGTTCTGCGCCAGCAGGGGCATGGACAGACTCAATAACAACAGGCAAAGAATTCGCTTCATAAATCAGTTCAGGTCTTCTAGCAGGGGGCGTTGGATGATCGCGGAGACGGGCGGCCGGGATATTCCTGCAGCACTATGGAGTTTGGTCTTACTTGTTCACTAATGATTGCCTTTTTCTGGCGAGCTATGCCTCGTTCTTATAGGTCGCGGCTCGAATCGGAGGCCCAACACGCTGCCTCAGCTGTATTCAAAGCCGCATGACGTCATTGTAGAGCGCCAGAATCATGATGCTGACAACCACCAGAAGGCCGACCTGGTAGCCGAGCATCTGGGCACGCTCCGATACCGGGCTTCCTTTCACCACCTCGACCAGGTAATAGGCCAGGTGGCCGCCGTCCAGGACGGGTATGGGCAGCAGGTTGAACACGCCGAGACTCACGCTCAGCAATGCCAGAAAGCTCACAAAACTCATCCAGCCGGCGTCAGCGGACGAGCCCGCCACTTTAGCAATGGTGATAGGCCCGCTCAAGTTTTTAGTGGAGATCTCACCGAGGATCAGCTTCTTCACGGAATCGAGGATGAAGACCGAGGTATCCCAGGTCTGATGGGCAGCCTTCGCGAAGGCCCCGGGCAGAGAATACTCGTAGCGGCGGATGTATTCCTCCGGCCACTGGCCCGCCATCCCGATTTTGCCGACGGCTTCTCCCTCCGGCCCCTGTTCCGCATCCGGGGTCACCTGCAGGGTCAGTTCGCGGCCATCGCGCTCTACCAGGATGTCCAGAGTCTCCCCGGGACGCGCGCTTACAAACTCCACCCACTGGGTCCAGTCCTCAACCGGGGTGTCGTTGGCGGCCAGGATGCGGTCACCGGCAGCAAACCCTGCCGCGGCCGCCGGACTGCCATCGAGCAACTCACCCACCACCACCGGCGGTGCCTGCAGGTCGAGGCCGATGCCCGCGAAAACGTCCGGCTCCTCGGTGCCCTTGAGCCAGCCCTCGATTTGAGCGCTGGAGGTGTACACCAGGTGCGAATCCGGGTACTTGACGGCAAACCTCATGGTCCCGGTCTCGCCCAGGCGGTCGATGAGCTGGCGACTGAGGGCCTGGCGGGTCGGGGTGGGCTGCCCGTCCACCGCCACGATCTCCTGACCCTGGGTGAGGCCAGCCGCATCGGCGATAGAGCCTTCTTCCACCTCGCCCACAATGGGCACAAAGTCGGCGGTACCGGGAATCAGAAGAGCCCAGAACAGCAGAACAGCGAGAATGAAGTTGGCTACCGGGCCGGCAGCTACAATGGCGATGCGCTGCCACACGGATTTGCGGGTAAATGCAAAGGGCAGATCCTCGGGCTTCACCTCCCCTTCCCGCTCGTCCAGCATCTTTACGTAACCGCCGAGGGGGATGGGGGCGATGGTGTACTCCGTGCCGCTCTTGTCATGCCAGGACCAGAGGGGTTTGCCGAAGCCAATGGAGAACCGCAACACGCGCACACCGCAGCGGCGTGCAACATAGAAGTGACCGAATTCGTGGATGGTGACCAGAATGATCAGCGCGACCAGGAACCAGAGAATTGTTTCTAAACCACCAAACATGCCGTAGAGCCTTAGTTCTTGCCAGCCGTTCCCGATGGGAGCAGCTCGCGGGCCAGGGAGCGGGCGTCCGCGTCGGCGCTTTGGACCACCTCGATACTGCTGGGTTCAACCAGAGACGAGCGTTCCAGCACTTCTTCGATGATAGCGGGAATAGCGGTAAACGACAGTCTCCCGGCCAAAAATTCCTCAACTGCCACCTCGTTGGCGGCGTTCAGGATCACCTGAGCGGTGCCGCCGGCCCGCACCGACTCCATGGCCAGCCGCAGGCACGGGAAGCGATCCAGGTCAGGCGCGGTAAATTCCAGGGGGCCGAGCTTCAGCAGGTCCAGGGCGCTGACGCCGGACGCGATACGCTCCGGCCAGGCCAGGGCGTGGGCAATAGGGGTTCGCATGTCCGGGTTGCCCAGTTGGGCCAGCACCGATCCGTCCACGTATTCGACCATGGAGTGCACCATGCTCTGCGGGTGGACCACCACCTCAATTTGGGATGGCGCAGCATCGAAAAGCCAGCACGCCTCGATAAACTCCAGCCCCTTGTTCATCATGGTGGCCGAATCCACGGAGATCTTGGGCCCCATGGACCAGTTGGGATGCTTGCAGGCCTGGGCCGGGGTAACCGCAGCCAGGTCCGCCAGAGGCGTGTTGCGGAACGGGCCGCCGGACCCGGTCAGCAGGATGCGCCGCACGCCTGCCTCCTCCAGCCCCTGAAAACCGGGTGGAAGACACTGGAAGATAGCGTTGTGCTCGCTGTCGATGGGCAGCAGGGTAGCGCCATGTTGCCGCACGGCGCTCATGAACAGGGCGCCGGCCATGACCAGTGATTCCTTGTTGGCCAGCAGAACGCGCTTGCCCGCCTGCACTGCAGCCAGCGTGGCTGAAAGCCCCGCTGCACCCACAATGGCAGCCATGATCGTGTCCACATCGGGGTGGGCGGCGACCTCGATCAACCCCTGCTCACCGGACAGGACCTGGGTGTCCGACCCCCGGCGCCTGAGGTTCTGTTGCAGGGCTTCTGCCGCTGCCCCATCCCGCATCACCGCATAGCGCGGCTTGCAGGCCATGCACTGCTCCAACAGCACGTCGGAGCGGGTGTTGGCGGTCAACGCGAAAACCTGAAATCGTTCCGGGTGGCGCGCCAGTACGTCCAGGGTGCTGACACCGATGGAACCCGTGGCGCCGAGTACTGTAACCAACTGGGGATTCATCTCAGAGCGTCCAGCCGGTAAGAGCGTAGGCCAGCGCAAACACCGGTGCCGCCGCCGTAATGCTGTCGATGCGATCCAGCACGCCGCCGTGGCCAGGCAGAATGCTGCCGCTGTCTTTGATCCCACGCTGGCGCTTGAGCATGCTTTCCAGCAAATCTCCCATCACCGAGGCCAGGCTCGCCGGCACCACCAGGGCCAGCAGCCACCAGTCCTGCACCCCGCGACCATAGGCAAGCACGAGAATAATGGCGAGCAGGGCACTGCACGCGAAGCCGCCATAGAACCCCTCTTTGGATTTGCCGGGGCTCACCAGCGGAGCCAATTTGTTCCTGCCCCAGCGACGCCCTACAAAAAACGCTCCCGTGTCGGCGCAGACCACGCTGGCGACGAGAATGACAATCAGCCACTCACCACCGGGCTGCCCGCGCAGAAACACAAGGGCGGCCCAGGACGGTACAAGCACCAGCACACCCATGAGAGTCTGCTCCCAGCGCCGGGACCAGAGCGTGGCATGGTCCGGATAACGGCCCACCAGCCAGGTCGCGAAGGCCCACCAAAGTGTCGCCAGCGCCGCTACAACGGCGAGCCGGTTTTGTACCATCTCCGCGGGTAAACGCAGAAAGCCGAGCCCCCAGCCGGTAATCAGGAACACGCCGGCAAAACCCAAGGCAAACAAGACCCGCCCGCCCCCGGAGAAGTGGGCCAGCCGGGACCATTCCCAGGCACCCACTAAGAAGGCCAGGGCCGCCACCAGCATGAACACTGACAAGGGCAGATAAAAAACCGCAGCCAGTACGCCGAAGCCCAGTACGACTGCAGTCAGAATCCGTTGTTTAAGCACCGGACGCACCCCGCACCTGATCGCCTGTCTGACCGAACCGGCGCTGCCGGCGGTGGAATTCAGAGATTGCATCGCCCAGGTTCTCGGGAGAAAAATCCGGCCAGAGCTGAGGGCTGAAATACAGCTCCGCGTAGGCCGCCTGCCAAAGCAGGAAGTTGCTGATCCGAACCTCCCCACCGGTGCGGATCAGCAGATCCAGCGGCGGCAGGTCGGCCAGCGAGAGTTCGGCTTCCAACGCATCCTCGTTGATGTCCTCCACCGCCATCTGACCGTTCTGCACTTTTGTGGCGAGTGTGCGAGCCGCGTTGGCAATGTCCCACTTGCCACCGTAATCAGCGGCAATCACCAGATGGGTGCTGCCCTCGCGAGTGAGCTCCTCGGCGTTTTCAATGGCGGTAAGAACCTTGTGATTGAACCGGCTGCGTCCGCCGATAACACGCAGGCGGATGCCTTCCTCTTTGAGGCGTGGGGATTCGGAGGTGAGGTAATTGTGGAAAAGGTTCATGAGCGCGTCCACTTCACGAGCCGGTCGCCGCCAGTTTTCGCTGCTGAACGCAAAAAGGGTGAGGGCTTCAACACCTTCGTCGCGACACACGGTGAGCATGTCCCGGATTCGCTCGACGCCGGCCTTGTGTCCTCTCACGTGAACCATCCCGCGTTTTTTTGCCCAGCGGCTATTGCCGTCCATAATGATGGCAATGTGCCTGAGCGCGTTTTCAGACTCCACGGGATTCACTCCAACTACTCTGGTTTTTTACGTATGGTTTTCAACGTCGTTTGGTTTTGATCGTTTTGATCTTTTATGTCGATCAACTTTGAAACACAAACGGGTGACGGCGCACGGAGCGCAAGCGGGGGCGGCGGTCCCTGCGCCATCAAACTGCCATAGGGAAAGGACGGACTAGATTTCCATCAGGTCGGTTTCTTTCTCGCCGAGCCGCTTGTCCACTTCGTCAATGTATTTATTGGTCAGCTTCTGTACTTCATCCTGCGCGCGGCGATCGTCGTCCTCGCTGATTTCCTTCTCTTTGAGCAGGTCCTTGACCTGAGCAAGCGCGTCGCGCCGGATGTTCCGGATCGACACCCGCGCTGTTTCCGCCTCGGTACGGGCCTGTTTGATGAAGCCCTTGCGGGTCTCCTCGGTCAGAGCCGGCATGGGTACCCGGATAAGACCGCCCGTGGTACTGGGGTTCAGTCCGAGGTCGGACTTCATGATCGCCTTCTCAATGTCGGGGACCAGAGATTTTTCCCAGGGGTTGATCGCCAGTGTACGCGCATCTTCCATGGTTACGTTGGCCACCTGGGTCAGCGGCGTATCGTTACCGTAGTAGCTCACCATGATCCCGTCCAGAATGCTCGGGTGGGCCCGACCGGTGCGAATCTTGTTGAAGTGCGTCGCCAGCGAATCCAGGCTTTTTTTCATGCGCGTTTCCGCGTCCTTTTTGATGTCCTCGATCATCGCAACTTCTCCAGTCAATTATGCTTGAATCAATGTGCCTTCATCCGCGCCGACGATGATGTTCAGCAGCGCGCCTGCTTTGTTCATTTTGAAGACCCGTACCGGCATATTGTGATCCCGGCACAGGCAAATGGCCGTGAGGTCCATCACTTCCAGCTTCTTGTCCAGAACCTGGTCATAGGTGAGGGTCTCGTACTTGGTCGCACTGCTGTCTTTCATGGGATCAGCCGTGTAGACGCCATCCACTTTGGTGGCCTTGAGTACCAGGTCCGCCTCCACCTCGATGCCGCGCAAACAGGCCGCGGAATCCGTGGTAAAGAAGGGGTTACCCGTACCCGCGGAGAAAATTACCACGTCGCCCTCGCCGAGAAAGCGAATGGCCTGGCGCCGGTCGTAGTGCTCGACGATTCCACTCATGGGAATCGCGGACATAACGCGAGACGAGATATTGGAGCGCTCCAGGGCATCGCGCATGGCCAGCGCATTCATCACAGTGGCCAGCATTCCCATATGGTCGCCCGTCACCCGGTCGAGTCCGGCGGCATTCAGTGCTGCCCCGCGAAACAGGTTGCCGCCGCCGATGACCAGCCCCACCTGAACGCCGATCCCCACCAACTGGCCGATTTCCAGAGCCATCTTATCCAGCACTTTCGGGTCGATCCCAAACCCTTCGGATCCCATCAGCTCTTCGCCGCTGAGTTTTAGCAGGATTCGCTTGTATTTCTTGTCTCGGGTCTGGGACATTGACCGGCTCCGCGCTGGATAAGGGGGGATTAAATCAGCAATCGGGAGCGGACCCGTGCCCGCCCCCGCAAGCTACGGGTTACTGCTTGGAGGCGTTCACCTGGGCCGCCACTTCCGCAGCGAAGTCCACTTCCTCCTTCTCGATACCCTCACCCACTTCGTATCGCGCGAAGGCAACGATCTCGGCTCCGGCATCCTTGGCCAGTTTGCCCACAGTCATGTCGGGATCCTTTACGAACGGTTGTTCGGTCAGGCTGTTTTCCTTCAGGAACTTGTTGATGCGGCCCTGCATCATCTTCTCGACGATGTTGTCCGGCTTGCCTGCCATGTCCGGCTGGGCCTTGATGATTTCCTCTTCCTTCGCCACAACATCGGCGGGCATGTCAGCGGGATTGACCACTTGCGGGTTGACCGCAGCCACGTGCATGGCGATGTCGCGAGCCAGATCCGCACTGCCGCCTTTCAACTGAACCATGACCCCGATGCGGTTGTTGGAGTGTACGTAGGAACCGATCACGCCACCTTCAGCTGTCATGTTCAAGGCGCGGCGCACGCCGATGTTCTCGCCGATCTTCTGGACCAGCGCCTGGCGCTGTTCTTCCAGTTCACCCTCCATGAGGGCCGCCACGTCCACCTGCTTGTCGGTGAAGGCCTTGTCGGTAACCTTGGCCACAAAGCCCATGAAGTTGTCGTCGCGAGCCACGAAGTCGGTTTCACTGTTCACTTCCACCATGACGCCGTAACTTCCGTCGTCCGCCAGACGTACAGCCACTACACCGTCAGCCGCAGTGCGATCCGCCTTCTTCGCCGCTTTCAGGCCGCTGGCCTTGCGCAGGTTGTCAATGGCCACGTCGATGTTGCCATCGGCTTCCACCAGCGCATTCTTGCACTCCATCATGCCGAGGCCGGTGCGCTCGCGCAGTTCTTTTACCATCGAAGCAGAAATCGCTGCCATGATTCTTTCCTCGTTTGCTATTCAGATTTGGATCGGAGCGCCAGCCGGCCCTCCGAATGAATTGATCACTTTCATTGGAAAAAAAGGGGGCCAACGCCCCCTTTTTGCTGTGCTGCGTGGTGGTGCCGGGATTCAGCCCGCCTTGCTCTCGGTTTCGGCGTCCTGGTCCCCACTCACCTCGACGAACTCATCCTTCGCAGCGGGAGCCTGGGCGCGCTGGGCACCTTCGATGCAGGCATCCGCTACGGCAGTGACGTACAGTTTGATGGCGCGAATGGAGTCGTCGTTCCCGGGAATCACGTAGTCGATGCCGGCGGGATCGCTGTTGGTATCCACGATACCGATCACGGGAATGCCCAGCTTGTTGGCTTCCTGAATCGCAATTCGCTCGTGCTCAACGTCAACCACGAAGAGGATGTCCGGCAGTCCGCCGATGTCCTTGATACCGCCGATGGAGCGCTCGAGCTTTTCCATCATGCGGGTGCGCATCAGGGCTTCTTTTTTGGTCAGCAGGTCAAAGGTGCCGTCCTGACTCTGGGTTTCCAGCTCCCGGTAGCGTCGGACTGAACCGCGAATGGTCTTGTAGTTGGTCAGCATGCCGCCGAGCCAGCGGTGGCTTACAAAAGGCTGACCGGCGCGTTCTGCCTGCTCTTTGACGATTTTCTGGGCAGCTCGCTTGGTGCCCACGAAAAGGATTTTCTTCTTCTGGGCCGCCATATTGGCAACCACATCCAGAGCGGTATTGAACGCCGGAACGGTCTGCTCCAGGTTGATGATGTGAATCTTGTTGCGGGCGCCAAAGATGAATTCGCGCATCTTCGGGTTCCAATAACGGGTCTGGTGTCCGAAATGGACGCCCGCCTGCAGCATTTCGCGCATGCTTACTGAAGTCATAGTCATTTCCTGTTGGGTTAGGCCTCCATACACCCCATATATCAACCTCGAAAAGCGTAGCGCTTCGGGAACATACCGCTCCCGCGAGGCACCCAGATACATGTGACGGTGTATGTGTGACGTTAGGTAGTGCGTTGAGTGGCCGGTTGGCCGGTTCAGTGCCGGTCTGCGAGCTCGCATTTCGGCGCGCGCTTTATACCACAAAAGCCCGGGGCGATAAAGAAAGAATCATCGCGGAGCCACCCGGAAGGCCACGGCAGATGCGCTGACAATGGGTCATTGCCGGGCCCTGCCCGGCGCACCCTTGCCGGGGCTCAGCTTCGACCCGGGGAAAATCGACGGGACCGGCCCGCCGCATCATTCCGGCCCCGAGTAGTTTACAATACGCCAACTTCACGCCGGGATCGCCGGCCCGTAGACTCAACGCAAGCTGACCATTTATATGTCCGTATCCATCAAAACGCCCGAAGAGATCGAGATCATGCGCAAGGCCGGCCGTATCGCCGCCAAGGTGCTTGAGCAAATCGGTGAGTACGTCCAGCCCGGCGTCACCACCGCCCGCCTGGACGAACTCTGCAACGAGATGATTCAGGCTGAAGGCGCGGTCTCGGCCTGCATCGGCTATCGCGGCTTCCCCAAGGCCGTCTGCACCTCTGTAAACCAGGTGGTTTGCCACGGCATCCCCTCGGAGAAGAAGGTGCTCAAAAACGGGGACATCATCAATATCGACGTGACCGTCATCTACGAGGGCTTTCACGGGGATACCAGCAAGATGTTCTTCGCCGGCGAGCCGGCGCCCCACTCCGAGCGCCTGGTGAAGATCACCCAGGAATGCCTGTACAAGGGAATTGAAGTGGTTCGCCCCGGCGCCACGCTGGGCGACATCGGCCACGTTATCCAGCAGCACGCCGAAAGCAACTACTACTCCGTGGTGCGCGACTACTGCGGCCACGGCACGGGCCGGGTCTTCCATGAGGAGCCGCAGGTCATGCACTACGGCAAGCCCGGGGCCGGCCTCACGCTCCAGGAAGGCATGACCTTCACTATCGAGCCCATGATCAACGCCGGCAAGCACCAGACCAAACTCAAGCGGGACGGCTGGACCGTGGAAACCCGGGACGGACGACTGTCCGCCCAGTGGGAACACACCCTGGCCGTGACCGGCGACGGAGTGGAGGTTCTCACCGCTCGCTCCGACGAGCCCTTTTACACCGGCGCCTGAAAGCCGGGCGCTGGCCCTTGGGGCGCGTGGCGTCCCGCATGAAATCGTGGCGTGCCCCTTATGTCCTCCATCCCCTACTTCGAACGTCCGCTGTTCTTCTTCGACCAGAGCCGTTTCCGCGAGGCTCTGGCTTCGGGGAACCCGCTGACCGTATTCAAGGACGCCATCAGCGCGGCCAATACCCAGTTCAACCGCCGGTTTCGGGAAGGAGAGGATATCCGCGCCCTGGTGTACGATCGGGCACTGTTCGTGGACTGCATCGTTCACTACGCCTGGTATCAGTTTGACTGGGGCGAACCCGCGGACGCCCCGGTGAGCCTAATCGCCGTCGGCGGCTACGGCCGGGGTGAACTCCACCCCCACTCGGACATCGATCTGCTGGTGCTTCTGGACCGGGAGCCCAGTGAAGCCTACCAGCGGGGCATCGAGCGATTCGTCACCCTGCTCTGGGACATCGGCCTGGAGGTGGGGCAGAGCGTGCGAACCATCGACCAGACCCTGGACATCGCCCGCGACGACATCACTGTAGCCACCAATATCCTGGAATGCCGCACCATCGTCGGCCCCGATTTCCTGCGCCAGCGCCTGGTGGAGCTCAGCGCCCCGGAGCACATGTGGCCGGCCGACCGGTTCTTCCGGGCCAAGTGGGACGAACAGATCCAGCGCCACAACAAGCACAACAACACCGAGTACAACCTGGAGCCCAACATCAAGAACGCTCCGGGGGGCCTGCGGGACATCCAGACCATCAATTGGGTGGCCAAGCGCTTTTTCGGGGTGAGAACGCTCCGGCAACTGGAGGGCCAGGCCTTTTTTACCGACGCGGAATTCGCCATCCTGCGAACCGGCGAGGAGTTCCTCTGGAAGGTCCGTTACGGTTTGCACATGCTGGCGGGACGACCCGAGGAGCGGCTGCTTTTCGACTATCAGCGCGAGCTCGCCACCCTGTTCGGCTACCAGGACACCCCCGAGCGCCTGGCGGTCGAGCAGTTCATGCACTGGTATTACCGCATAGCTCTGGCGCTGGGGGAACTCAACGAAGTCCTCATGCAGTTCCTGGACGAAGCGATTCTGCAGAAGGGTCAGAGCAAGCAGGTCACCCCCATCAATGAGCGTTTTCAGCTCCGGGACGGCTACATCGAGGTCACCCACGTAAAAGTCTTCGAAGAAGCTCCTTCCGCCCTGCTGGAAATCTTTGTCCTGATGGGCAACAACCCGGAGATTCGCGGCCCGCGCGCCTCCACCATCCGCCTGATGCGAGAGAACCGCGACCGCATCGATGACGAGTTTCGGGATGACCCCGAGAACCAGCAACTGTTCATGGAGCTGCTGCGCTGCCCCTATGGGCTGTTCACCCAGCTCAAACGCATGAAGCGCTACGGCATTCTGGGCCGCTACCTGCCCGAGTTTGGTCAGGTGACGGGCCAGATGCAGCACGACCTTTTCCATATCTATACGGTGGATGCCCACACCCTGCTGGTGGTGAACAACATGCGCAGGTTCCGCCACCCGAGCGCCCAGGACGAATTCGACGTGGCCGTGCACGTGATGAAGCGCCTGCCCAAACATGAGCTGCTGTACATTGCCGGGTTGTACCACGACATCGGCAAAGGCCGTGGGGGCGATCATTCCGTCCTCGGGGCGGTGGACGCCCGCCGCTTTTGCGAACGCCACGGACTCTCGCCCCGCGAGACCCGGCTGGTGTGCTGGCTGGTGGAAAAGCACCTACTCATGTCCCAGGTTTCCCAGAAACAGGACATCAGCGACCCAGACGTCATCCATAACTTTGCCCTCGAGGTCGGCGATCAACTGCATCTGGACTACCTCTATGCGCTCACCGTGGCGGACATGAATGCCACCAACCCGGACATCTGGAACAGCTGGCGTGCCAGCCTCATGCGCCAGCTGTATCTGGAAACCAAGCGCGCCCTGCGGCGCGGCCTGGAGAACACGGTGGACAAGCAGGACATCATCGAAGAAACCCAGGACGCGGCCCTGCACAAGCTGGAGCGAAAAGGGCTGGATGAGACGGTAGCGCGCGCCATTTGGAAGGACATGGATGAAGACTATTTTCTGCGCGAGAGCCATCTGGATATCGCCTGGCACACCGCGGCCATCGCCAAACACGAGGGCGACGAGCCGCTGATCCTGATCGACACCACCACCGCACCGGACCACGACGGCGCCACCCAGATTTTTATCCGCGCTCGCGAGCGCAAAAATGTTTTCGCGGCAGCGGCCACCTGCCTGGACCAGCTGAACCTGAGCATTCAAGATGCCCGCATTTACCACACCCAATCCGGCTACACGGTGGACACGTTCTATGTGCTGGACCAGCACGGCTCGCCCATCGGCGACGACCCCGGCCGCCTGAAGCGGATCCACAAAGCCCTGCTGGAGGAGTTGAGCCTCGCCGAGCATTACTCGAGCGTGATTCACCGCCGCACACCGCGGCAGCTGAAACATTTTTCCATGCCGACCCGCACCAGCATCAACAACGACATCTCCAGCGGCTACACCGTGCTGGAGGTCATCAGCCCGGACCGCCCCGGCCTGCTCGCGCGCATGGGGCGGGTGTTCATCGAGTTCGACATCCAGTTGCAGAACGCAAAGATCACCACTCTGGGCGAGCGCGTTGAAGACGTCTTCTACATCACCGATGAAAACGGCGAGCCCCTCAGCGATCCCCAACTGTGCTCCGACCTGCAGCGGGAAATCTGCCGGCAGCTGGATGAACACGTGGAAGAGAGCAAACACGCGAGTCGCATGTGACTCCCCTTGAAACGCAATAACACCGACAGAAGAACGAATGAACAACGATTTACAAAAGCTGCAGGCCTACCCTTTTGAAAAGCTCAGTGCATTGAAGGCCCAGGCCGGAACGCCTCCCGCCGACCTGCCCCACATTGCCCTGTCCATTGGTGAACCCCGGCACCAGCCGCCCCGTTTCGTGCTCGATGCGCTGCAGGACAACCTGGACAAGATCGCGGTCTACCCCAGTACCAAAGGCTCCCTGGAGCTGCGGGAAGCGATCGCGCAATGGCTCACCCGGCGATTCAGGCTCGACGGATGCCCTCCCGACCCGGAAACCCAGATCCTTCCCGTCAACGGAACCCGCGAGGCGCTCTTCGCCATCGCCCAGGCCGCAGTACAACGCGGACCCGAGGCGCTGGTGCTGTCCCCGAACCCCTTCTATCAGATCTACGAAGGGGCGGCATTCCTGGCCGGCGCGGGCCTGCACCTGATCAACTGCGGAGCGGACACCGATTACCTGCCGGACTTCGGGAGCGTTAAACCTTCAGTCTGGGAACGCTGTCAGCTCATCTACCTGTGCTCGCCGGGCAACCCGACAGGTGCAGTTCTGCCGCGGGAACAATTGCAGACCCTTATCGAGCTTGCGCACCGGCACGACTTCATTATTGCCAGCGACGAATGCTATTCGGAAATCTACTTCGACGAAGAAGAGCCGCCGGTGGGCCTGCTCCAGGTCTGCGCGGAGATGGGCCGCCACGACTTCAGCCGCTGCCTGGTTTTTCACAGCCTTTCCAAGCGCTCCAACCTGCCCGGGCTGCGGTCGGGCTTTGTGGCGGGCGATGCAAAGATTCTCAAGGACTTCCTGCTGTATCGCACCTACCACGGTTGCGCCATGAGCCTGCCCATGCAAATTGCCAGCGCCTGCGCCTGGAGCGACGAGGAACACGTGCGGCAAAATCGTGCCCTGTACCGACAAAAATTCGCGGAGGTACTGGAGATCCTCTCGCCCAGCATTTCGGTCCGCAAACCCGAGGCCGGGTTCTACATGTGGCTGAATACTCCCGAGGACGACCAGCTCTTTGCCCGGGACCTCTACCACCAGCAGGCGGTCACTGTCCTGCCGGGTTCCTACATCGCGCGGGAATGGGAGGGCACCAACCCCGGGCAAAGCCATGTGCGCATAGCCCTGGTGGCCGAACCGGGCGAATGCACTGAAGCGGCCCGTCGTATTCGGAATTTCATCGACAGCTTATGACTACGACCGAATTTGTGGAGACACCCACCGCAATCAGGAATCCCACCAAGCTGGAGCGCGCGGCCTACGTGCGGGAAAGGCTCCAGGAGCTGTACCCGGACCCGCCCATTCCACTGCACCACAAGGACGCCTACACACTGCTCATCGCGGTTCTGCTGTCCGCCCAGTGCACCGATGAGCGTGTGAATCAGATTACTCCCGCGCTGTTCGCGGTCGCGGATAACCCGAAGGACATGGCCCGGGTCCCGGTCAGCAAAATCCGGGAAATCATCCGCCCCTGCGGGCTCTCGCCTCAGAAGTCCAAGGCGATTTCCGAGTTGTCGAAGATTCTCATGGAGGAGTTTGGAGGCGAGGTGCCGGCGAACATGGAAGCACTGGAATCACTGCCGGGTGTGGGCCACAAGACGGCGAGTGTGGTGATGAGCCAGGCCTTCGGTCAACCGGCGTTTCCGGTAGACACCCACATTCATCGGCTAGCGCAGCGCTGGGGATTGACCAATGGCAAGAGCGTGGCGCAAACGGGGAAGGATCTGAAGCGGTTGTTCCCGGAGGACAGCTGGAACCGCCTGCACCTGCAGATTATTTACTATGGGCGGGAACACTGCTCGGCCCGCGGCTGCGACGGAATGGAGTGCGAGATCTGCCGCACCTGTTATCCGAACCGAAAGCGCCCCAAGAAAACGCGCAAGGCTTAAGGCAGCACCGCTGCTCCAAAATCCTGCTGGAGATAGCTCGACTGCCCCGGAACCACTTCCCGCTCACTCTCCAGGCGGCACACTGCGCCGGCGTCTCGGAGTTGGCCGATCATTCGATGGGCACGGGAAAGCGAGAGGTTTTCCCCCAAAACAACGGGGTAGCCGGAGAACATTCTCAGTATCCGTGGCCGGTTCGCCATCTTCAAAATGCTCATGAACGCTTCCACCACCTGGTCGCGCTCGCTGCCGGGACGCAGTTCGCCCCAGAATACGATGCGAAAGGTTTCCCCGGTGCGGGCAGAGTGGGTGTTTTTGAGGCGAGAAAGAATTGATAGCTTCATACGGACTCCATCCTGATTGGCAGACGCGCATTGCGGTCCGGGACCGCAATGACGTTCCTTTACACGAGCTCACTGGAGCCCTGACACCAGATTCTAGTTCCTCAGCTCTGAATCTGTCCAGTAAGTCACACCCGCCTGGGTCGACTGCTTGAATTTTTTGTTTGTGCCAGCGAATCCGGCCGGAGGCCCGCCCACCCTTCGGAATCGAACGTCTAGAGCCAGCGCCCGGTCAGAGGGGGCGATCGTCACAGCAACCGCTCCCCTGTCGGGCGGATTCGGTGGCATTTCACTTTTGCGAATTGTGCCAGCGAATCCGACCGGAGGCCCGCCCACCCTTCGGATCGAACGTAACCGAGGCGAAAAAGCCAGCGCTGCGGAACTCGCCATCCATGGCTCAGACAGTCCTCGCGACTACCCTGACTTTTTCGCCTCGGAAAGGCACGTTCTGATTGATCCGAAGGGTGGGCGCGCCTCCGGCCTCGCATCGTGCCGTGGCCGGAGCTTGTACGCGGTGCCGTGGCGGGTTGCTTTAACGTACCAACGTATTAATCGTGATCCTTTTGTCCGAAGGTGGGAATCAAGCAGAAGCGAGCGCCGGCAGGGGAGCGGTTGCGGTGACAATCAGGGCGCGTTGAAGCCTTCCCTCTGGCCGGGAGTTTTCGCGAGGACTGTCTGAGCCTTGGATGGCGAGTTCCGCAGCGCCCGGTCAGAGGGAAGGCTTGCGACCGTCACAGCAGCCGCTCCCCTGCCGGAGCGGATTCGGTGGCACTCCCCCCCTGTCCCGGATTCGGTGGCACTTCATCGCTGCCTCCAGCCGACCGGGTCCTATCGTGCGGGTGATTCTGGTATCCTTTGCGTCCCTTTCAGGGCACGGCCAGGAAATCGGTGCTCGCCACAGATGGCGCCGGCTCCCGACGCGGTTTGTCAGAATTCAGAAGAGCTCCCCACATGATTACCCTTTACGGCATCTCCAACTGCGACACAGTCAAAAAGGCCCGACGCTGGCTCGAATCCCGGGACGTTGAGTTTCGATTCCACGACTTTCGCACCGACGGACTGAGCGCACCTCAGGTTCAGGAGTGGATCGGGGACCTGGGCCTGGATGTCCTGATCAATAAACGCAGCACCACCTGGAAGAACCTGTCGGAAGCGGAACGCTCCGCCGTGGATGAGTCATCCGCAGTGCAGCTCATCCTCGATAATCCCACGCTGATCAAGCGTCCGCTGCTGGAAAAAGGTCAGCAGCGCATGGTGGGCTTCGATCAGCAGCGCTATACCGCGCTGTTCGCCTGAGCCGCCAACTTACCGAAGATTCAGTCACTTAATCATTTACTCACAGGATCTCGTCATGCCCCAACTCTATAGCTTCGCCCTGGGAATCGGCACGCACAACTCCGCCGGTGAATGGCTGGAAGTCTATTATCCGCGCCCGCTGCTGAGCCCGGACGCTCAACTCGGGGATGCAGTCTGCAGCGCGCTGGGCTACACCAGCGGCAACCAGGCCATTGCGCTGGATACTGAGAAACTGGGCAAGCTGGCCTCCGCGCTTGAGGCCATCGACCCGGAAACAGCCGCGCTGGCCCGGCAAATGGAAACCAGCAAGCGGCCGACGGTCGCCACTATACTGGCGAGCGATGAGGCCCCTACCAGTGTGCCCGAAGGCTACCTCAAGCTGCACCTCCTGTCGCACCGACTGGTGAAGCCCCATGAGACCAATCTCACCGGGCTGTTCGGGGTGCTGCCCAATGTGGCCTGGACCAACCAGGGAGCCATCGATGTTCGCGAGTTGCCCGAGCGCCAACTGCAGGCCCGTCTGAACGGCGAGGTGCTGGAAGTGGCTTGTGTGGATAAATTCCCGAAAATGAGCAACTACGTGGTTCCCGGTGGGGTGCGCATCGCCCACACCGCCCGTGTGCGCCTGGGCGCCCACCTGGGCGAAGGCACAACCGTGATGCACGAAGGGTTTGTGAATTTTAATGCGGGAACCGAAGGCCCCGGAATGATCGAGGGGCGAATTTCCGCCGGGGTGATGATTGGCGCGGGCTCTGATCTTGGTGGCAGCAGCTCCACCATGGGCACTCTCTCGGGCGGTGGCAAACTGGTGAACGGCGTCGGCAAGGAATGCCTCATCGGTGCCAATGCCGGCATTGGCATTCCCCTGGGCGATCGTTGCATTGTGGAGGCAGGTCTTTACGTTACGGCAGGCACCAAGGTGACCATGCTGGACTCGGGCGGCAAGGTAACCGGCCAGGTGAAGGCCCGGGAACTGGCGGGCCAATCCGATCTGCTGTTCTGGCGCAATTCCCAGACCGGTGCCGTGGAGTGCAAAACCCACCGCTCGGCCTTCGAGCTGAACGAAGAACTGCACGCGAACAACTGAACGGAGAGCACACCCTTTGACTGAATCCGCCACGCTCGCACTGGCCTGCGAGCTGATCCGACGCCCTTCCGTCACACCCGAGGACGCGGGTTGCCTCGACCTGATTGCCGAGCGCCTGAGCGCCCTCGGTTTTCGCTGCCAGATGCTGCCCTTCGGCGACGTGAGCAATCTGTGGGCGGTGCGCGGGGATGGCGGTCCATTGCTGGCCTTTGCCGGCCATACGGACGTGGTGCCCACCGGTCCGCTGGACCAATGGCGCTCACCTCCCTTTGAGCCCACCATTGAGGACGGTCATCTGCGCGGCCGCGGCGCGGCGGACATGAAGGGAAGTCTGGCAGCCATGGTAACGGCCTGTGAACGATTCATCTCGGAACACGGGGATCATTCAGGCCGCATCGCATTTCTCCTCACCAGCGATGAAGAGGGTCCAGCCCAGAACGGAACCCGGAAAGTCGTGGAGTGGCTGAAAGAAGAAGGAACCCGAATTGACTGGTGCATCATCGGCGAACCCACCAGCGGCGAAAGGTTTGGAGACACGATCAAGAACGGCCGGCGCGGGTCACTGCACTGTGATCTGACCGTGAAGGGCCAGCAGGGCCACATCGCCTACCCCCATATGGCGGACAACCCCATCCACCGGGTTGCGGCTCCCATGGCCGCCCTCAGCACCGAACACTGGGATCACGGCAACGAGTACTTCCCTGCCACCAGTTTTCAGATATCCAACATCAACGGCGGTACCGGGGCCACGAATGTCATTCCTGGCACCGTGCACCTGCGGACCAACTTCCGCTTCTCCACGGAGGTGACGGAAGAAGTTTTGCGTGAACGGACCGAAGCCATTCTGAACAAATTCGATATCGACTACGAGCTGCGCTGGGAGCTGAGCGGGCAGCCCTTTATCACGGAGCGCGGAACCCTCACCGATGCGGTCAGTTCCGCCATAGAAGCGGAAACCGGGCTGATGCCGGAACTGTCCACCAGTGGCGGAACCTCGGACGGTCGTTTCATCGCGCCCAGCGGGGCTCAGGTGATTGAATTCGGGCCCTGTAATGCCACCATCCACAAGCTCAATGAGTGTGTGGCGGTGGAGGATCTGGAGACACTCTCGCGCATTTACGAACGCTGTTTGCAGAACCTGTTGCTCACACCCTGAACCAATCGGCGGGCCGATCTCATGAAGGAACTCACTCATATCGATTCCCAAGGCAACGCCCAGATGGTGGATGTGGGGGCGAAAGATGTGACTGAACGGGAAGCACTGGCGCAAGCGCGGGTGCAGATGCAGGCACAAACCCTGCGCCTCATTATTGACGGGGGCCACAAGAAGGGCGATGTGCTGGCGGTTGCCCGGATCGCGGGCATTCAGGCTGCAAAAAAGTGCGCGGACCTCATCCCCCTCTGCCATCCCTTGATGCTCACCTCAATCAAGGTCGACTTGCAGCCGGACACGGAAACCAATAGCGTGCTCATTGAAGCGCGCTGCAAACTCGCAGGACGTACAGGCGTCGAAATGGAAGCGCTCACCGCCGCTTCCGTCGCGGCACTGACGGTCTACGACATGTGCAAGGCCGTGGACAAAGGCATGGTGATCAGCGATGTGCGGCTTTTGGAGAAAACCGGCGGCAAGTCCGGTGGCTGGCGCGCAAATTGATCGGGAGGGCACTATGGCTGTGAACATCTGGTACTTCGCTCGCCTTCGGGAAGCGCTCGACTGCCAACAGGAGCGCCTCGAGCTGGATGCTGATATCCAGACCATAGAAGATCTGTTGGCGGTGCTCTGCAAACGCGGCGAACAGTGGCAAAAAGCCCTTCAGGATGAGACGGTTCTGGTGGCCGTCAACCAGGCTGTAGCCTCCCTGCAGACAACCATCGCAGATGAAGACGAAATTGCCTTCTTCCCTCCGGTGACCGGCGGTTAGTGGAGCCAGTTCATGGTCAGGATTCAGAACAACAGCTTCGATCCGGGCGCCGAGCATCATGCGCTGCGCCGCGCGTCCAGCTCTCCCGGTGCCATCGTAACCTTCACCGGGCTGGTGCGGGATTTCAGTGGCGACCAACCGATTACGGCCATGGAGCTTGAGCACTACCCGGGGATGACCGAGAAAAGTCTGGAAGCGATTATCGAAGAGGCCCGCACCCGCTGGCCCCTGGATCAGGCCATGGTGATCCACCGGGTGGGTCGGCTGTTGCCCGACGAAGAGATCGTCTGGGTGGGCGTCAGCAGCGCGCACCGTCGGGCGGCCTTTGCTGCTTGCGAATTCATCATGGATTTTCTGAAGACCCGCGCGCCCTTCTGGAAAAAGGAATTCGGCCCAAAGGGCGCGCACTGGGTGGACGCCAAGGAAAGCGACGAAGCGGCGGCGACGCGCTGGTCCCGCTAGCCGCCTGCTAGATCCTCACCTCCCTAGCGGGCCGGTCGGTCGATATGGCGCGCGCGGTCGCGCCGGGGGCCACTCCACTTTCCGCCGCCAGGATCGCGTGATAAAGATCATCGTATTCCTCGATGATCCGTCGACTGAACAGAGGGTCGCGGCGTGCTCCGACGCTGGTGGATATTGCATCCCATTCCTCTGGGCTGACATGCTGGGAAAGGGTGGGATAGATCAGCTGGTTTTCCCGCTTGATGTGCTGCACCTGGCGGTCGAGGAATTCCCGGGTAACCCTTACCAGTTCCCGGACCGGGACTACGTTGTCCGCTGCCACTGAATTGAACAGCTGCCGGGCTTTGCGGGTGAGGTCCTCCAGGGTTTTATGCTCGGCTTTGAGGGCTCGCGCATGTTCCGACTCTGCCACGTCCTTCGCGATCAGCAGATCAAACACCGCGTCTTCAATGGGATGGTGGTAGCGCTCGGGGTAGAACTGCACGTAGTCGAAAATGTCCAGAATCACCGGCAGGTTGGCAGTCCACGCCTCGTCGGCTTCGTAGTGGGCCAGTTCCACTTCCAGGCAGTGAAGAAGACGCAGAAAATTGTGGTGGTCCGCGAAAAGTTGGGATTGTGTGGGATGCATGGTTCACCTCCGGACGGAGCCGCGACGCTCCCAATAGTCCACCGAGAAGCGCTGTTTATCAATGCGCTCTGTTTACTTAGACGCCTTTCCCTTGATCTTCTTCAAGTGCGCCGAAAAATTTGTGCGCGCTGATGCCCACCCGGAATAACGAGGCAGCGTTAATATACGTGAATGTTCAAAGCTTTACTCCAACTTGTGTAAGGGGTAGACATCGAAGCGGACCGACTTGCCGGTAAAGCTCAATGCCGGCTGTGCCGCACCCAGGCTGGCGGCCAGACGCGGTCGCTTGACCACCACCCGCTTGGGGGCGGACTCCAGCGCGAGACTCAGCAGACGGTCCGCGTCATCGTCCTCCCCAACGACGTGTTGAAAGAGCTGCATGCCCTTCTTCACTTTGGCCGACTTGCTTCGCTCGGGAAACATGGTGTCGATGTAGATCACGTCCGCAACCGGGGCTGCCGCCGTGGCAAGGAACTCCAGGCTATCGCCCTGCACCAGTTCGAGGCGATTGATGATCTCCCCGAGCGCATCGTCCTCACCTGCGGTCGCCCGCGCACGCTCCAGACCGTCCGCCAGCAGCAGGTATACCAGTGGATGGCGTTCCACCATGGTGACGGTGCAGCCGTAGCGCGCGAGGATGAACGCGTCCTGGCCCAGCCCAGCGGTGAGGTCCCAAACCTTCGGCTGTATTCCCTTGCGCACCCCCACGGCTTTGACCAAAGCGGGCAACGCTTCCAGATGCTTGCGGCGATAGCCCAATTTACCCCCCACGAAATCCACTGTGACCGGTTTGGCGGCCCCACGTCCACCCTGTCCCATGGCCAGCCCCTGGACACTGACTTGCAAAAACCAGCATTGGTCCGAAAGCCGCCGGCGTTCGTCATTGAGCAGGGGAAGGCCAAGATCGTGGGCAAGCTGGACGGCACGGGGCAGCATTTCCTGATCGCGGCAAAGGACCGCGAACAGCGGGTTCGACTCGGTACAATTCATGGGAAGGTTCTCAGGAGTTGGAGGGCTTGCCCGAGGCTGCGTCCGCTCCTTGCTTGCGACTGTGCTGGCCAAGAATATCGGGCAAGGGGCCCGCTTCCTCAACGCTGATCAGATCATCGCAGCGGTGACTTTCCAACCCGCCACGATGGTCTGTGGTGCCGAACACGATGTATTCGCGATCAACCTGGAGACGGGCGGAACAGTTGCTCAGCTCCACTTCAAAACGAATGGTCCCGGACTGCCCTCCTTTCCACTGTTCCACTACGGATGCCCGGTAGCGGTAGGCCTGTACGGCCAGATGTCGGTTGCGGGACATGGAGGGATTGATCAGGCTTGCAATGCTCTCGATGCGCACCCGGGATACCCATTCAGCCTCGGCGTACTGTGTCGCCCATTTGCCCTCCGGGCTCACTTTCCCATCCGCGAGCAGGTGGTTTGAAATCGAAGAGAGCAACAGGAACGAAGACCACAGGCCGAGGCGCACCCTGCCAGGCCGTTGGTTGCTCCACTTGCCGGATTGCCTGCTGCTCAAATTCATATCCTCGTCGCTTGTTATCCGCGGGTTATCCTCACCGGATCGGCGGGCAGCATACCGAAAATTCTTCCCTCCGTCCCTACCGCACGGCGCCGGCAATTCCGTCGAAATACCAAACATTACGCACCATTCTGTGAGAGCGCTGCGTGGAACACCTCGTCCAGATTTCTCACGGGAATGAACTCGATCTCCTTGCGAATCACCTCGTCGATTTCATTCAGGTCCTTCAGGTTGTCTTTGGGCAGGATAATTCGCCTGATACCGGCGCGACGGGCGGCGAGCGCCTTTTCCTTCACTCCGCCTACAGGCAGCACCAGACCGGCCAAGGTGATTTCACCAGTCATGGCCGTATCGCCCCGCGCGGGCCGCCCTGTGAGCAACGACACCATGGATGTGGCCATGGTAACGCCAGCGGACGGACCATCCTTGGGGATGGCCCCCGCGGGGACATGAACGTGAATGCCGTCGTCCTGAAACGTCTGGGGCGTGATGCCGAGCTTCTCCGCCTGTGACCAAAGGTAGCTCTTGGCCGTCTGTGCCGATTCCTTCATTACATCCCCGAGCTGCCCGGTCAACGTTAAGCCCCCTCGTCCGCCCGGCATCAGGACCGCCTCCACGAACAGCACGTCGCCGCCCGCCTCAGTCCACGCGAGGCCGGTGGTGATTCCCGGCGACAGTTCCTTACGCAACTCTTCCACGAAAAAGCGCTCGGGGCCCAGCAGCTCCGGGAGTTGGGAAACGTCCACCTGAATCGGCTCCTGGCGACCTTCTGCAAACTGGACAGCGACCTTGCGTACCACCCGCGCCACTTGCCGGCTCAGTTCTCGCACCCCCGCTTCGCGGGTGTACCGCCGGACCACATGTTCAAGAACCGCACCGGGTATCCCGATCCTGTCCGGGGGCAGGTTTACTTCCTCCATGGCCCTAGGGACCAGATAACGCTGCGCGATCTGGACCTTTTCTTCCTCGGTATAGCCACTCAGCCGCAGCACCTCCATCCGGTCCAGCAATGGTTTTGGAATGGTGTCCAGAGTGTTGGCGGTTGCCACGAAGAATACTTTGGACAGGTCAAACGGCAGGTCCAGGTAGTTGTCGCGAAACTCAAAGTTCTGGGACGGATCGAGTATTTCCATAAGTGCCGCCGAAGGGTCACCCCGATAATCCCGCCCGAGCTTGTCCACCTCATCGAGCAGAATCAGTGGGTTATTCACTCCCTGCCGGCGAATGGCCTGGATAATCCGTCCCGGCATGGCACCGATGTAAGTGCGCCGGTGGCCGCGCAGTTCCGCCTCGTCGTGCAGGCCACCCAGACTGATGCGCTCGAACTGCTTGCCGAGTGCGCGGGCAATAGAGGCCCCGAGGGACGTTTTCCCCACGCCGGGGCCACCCACAAAACAGAGGATGGCTCCTCGGGTCTTTGGATTCAGTTTGCGGACGGCCAGATGCTCAATGATCCGCTCCTTCACCTCCCGGAGGTCGAAGTGGTCCTCATCGAGGATCTCCCGGGCGCGCTGCAGATCAAGTTTGTCTTCGGTGCTCTTATTCCAGGGCAGCTCGGCGATGAGTTCCAGATAGGCGCGCAGCAACTGATGGTCCTGGGCGGCCGGCGGCGTGCGCTGCAAGCGCTCCAGTTCCCGCTGGACGACGGTCTCCGCCGCGTCTGGGAGGCGGGCATCTTCGAGTTGCTGCCGCAGTTCCTCAACCTCCGCCTCTTCCGGGTTTTGTTCCCCCAGTTCCTTCTGTATGGCTGCCATTTGCTTGCGCAGCATGTAGTGGCGCTGCTCCTGAGAGACGTTACTGGCGGCCTGCTTAGCGATCTCCTGCTGGATGGTCAGAACCTGGACTTCGTGGTTGAGGTATTCGTGGGCAAGGCGCAAGGCCTGCAGGCGAGTGCGAGCTTCATGGATGGCCTGTTGCTGGGCGAGGTTCAGTTTCAGAAGCGAGGCGAGCACGTACACGTGGTCCAGCGGATCCTTGAGCGACTGCAGCATCTGAGGCAGCAGGCCCTTAGGCCAGTCGGAGGTCATCAGTTGATCGATCTGATTGGCCTGTTCCAGAATGTCCCGGTGCAGGGCTTCCACTTCGTCGCCGGTATCCGTGGGCAACGCCATGGGGCTGAACCTGGCTTGCAGATAAGCCTGAGTCGAATCCACATCCTGGATCTCGACCCGTTCCAGGCCACGCAGGGAGATGGCGATGGTGTTGTTGGCCTGCCGCTCCATGCGGCGAATCAACGCACGCGTGCCAACCCGGTAAAGGTCGTCGAGCTGAGGGTTGTCCGCGGTACTGTCCCGTTGCGCGACCACCACTAGGGTTTTCTCTTCGCCCGCAAGGGCGGTCTCCACCGCGGCGATGGAACGAGGCCGACCAACCACAACCGGGTGTTCCATGTGCACCATCAACACCATTTCCTTGATCGGCAGCAGCGGCAGAATTTCCGTTTCTGTGCTCATAGTGCTCTATCCCTGTCCTGAATCAACAACTTCAGCTGCACCAGGAGCATCCCATCCCGGTAGTGCCAGCGGACACTGTCGGCGTCGATTGCGTGGGGGAAATCAATCACTCGTTCGAATCGGCAGTAGCCGATCTCCAGAGAGTGGTAGAAGTAGCCTTGCTCCAGCAACATGTCCCGCCGGCAACCGCGTATGCGCAAGCTGTTTCCGCGGGCGGCGATTTCCAGTTCCTCCGGGCGCACTCCCGCCACATCCATCTTTACCAGCCAGCGCTCACCCCGATGCAATACGTCGGCCGGCGGTTTCCAGATGGTGAATTCCATGACTTTCTCCTGCATTCCCCTCATGGCGCCCCTGATGGGACATTTCCCCGACGGGTTTTGTTGCTGACAGCACCAGGCCGGAGCTCATGGGCCGGTGCATCAGCGAACGCGGGGTTCCAGGAATTCAGTGGCAGGAAGATGGCGGGAAGGAGCGTGAAAGAGAACTAAATTGGCTGCTGCTTGCGCTCGAGAAACTGCATAAGGTCCATCAGTTCGGAGGTTAGCAGGTGGAGAACATCGTCCATGCAGAAAACACCGGCCAGGAAACCTTCTTCGTCTACCACGGGTGCGTGGCGCAAGCCCCGGCTTCGCAATTGATCCGCCACCTCCCAGAGCGTGTCGTCCTCCCGCGCAACAACGATATCTGCATCCATGACATCGGCCACTGTCAGAGCCTCGGCATCGCGATTCGGAGCGACGACCTCCGCAACCAGATCGCGCTCGGTGAGCACACCGATCGGTCGATAAAGGGCGCCCGCCTTTTCCACAACAGTGACGCTGTCAACCTGGTGAAGACCCATGAGCTCCGCCGCGGCGTTCACCGTTTCGCGCTCTTCGATCACGATGGGATCGCGAACGCAAAGGTCCCCTACTTTCATTTGTTGCCAGCTCCTGTGGCGCAGCGCCTGCGCCGTTTTCTTACGTGATAGTCAACTGCGCGAGTGTAATCTCGCGGGATCGGTACAGCTTGACTCAAGTCAAAGTGCACGACGCCAGCGGGCCGAAGGAACCTGCTTTTTTCGGCGTGATTATGCCCGTGTGCTTTCGTACTCAGCCTGCAAACGACGGGCCGCCCCAAGCAGCCCCAGACGTTTTTCAATAATCAGTACGGTTTCTACAGGTTCGAGCCAGGCACTGAACTGCGGATGGTCTTCGAAACGCTGCCGAAAGGGGCTGGCAATCAAAAAGTCCTGAATTCTCGGGAGAATCCCGCCCGCCAGGAATACGCGGCTGGTCGCTCCGAGGTCCAGTGCCACATCCGCCGCCACGCTCCCCAGAATGGCGCAAAAGCAGTTGAGGACCCGCGCGGACCGGCAGGCCCCGTCCTCGAGAGCGCGGCGGGTAATCATCGCCGGGTCAGTGACCGGTTCCGTCTGTTCGCCCCATACCTCCGTCAGTGCGCCGTAGAGATTGCACAACCCCGGGCCGGACAGAACGTCCTCACGCTGGACATTGCCCAGCTTGCGCTGCAAGACGTCCAGCACCGCAAGTTCTTCCCGGCTATAGGGAGCCAGTCGCGCATGCCCACCCTCTGTCGCGGCGGCCCGCCAGCGGCCGGCCTGATCGGGAAAAAGCCCCGCCACCCCCAGACCGGTACCGGGGCCGATGACCACCGCGGGCGCGTTCATGGGTGAGGTGGCTGCTTTGCCAATTGCGAGGAACTGCTCCGGCGTCAGATTCAGAGCGCCATAGGCCGCTGCGTGGAAGTCGTTAAGGACGGTGAGGTGGTCCCAGGCAAAGTGCTCGCGCATTTCCGTCTGGGAAAATACCCATGGGCTGTTGCTTGCGGCAACGCGGTCCCCGTGCACAGGCCCCGCGATCGCGATACATGAGGAGCGGGCACCTTGGGCCTCGGGAATGTGGGCGAAGGCTGCGCGGATGGCTGCGTAAATGTCCGGATAATCCCGTACGGCGCCGGTCCACTCGCCGAGCCACAGGTCGCCCGCCAAATCGACACAGGCAAAGCGCGCATTGGTGCCGCCAATATCAGCCAGCAGGGCCGGTGAACTGTCGCTCATGAATGGCCATCCTGTCCCGTTTGCTTCCGACTCGAGCCGCGGCGGACTACACGCAATCAGGCGAAGAAACGGGCAATCTGTTCACAGATGAAGGCCTGTTGCCGGTCAGTCAGGCCCTGATACAAAGGCAGAGACAGGCAGCGCGCGCTGCAAGTTTCCGCAACCGGAAGATGGAGTCCATCGTAGGCCGCGCCCTGGGCTGGCTGATGGTAAAGGGGCACTGGATAGTGAACGGCGCTGGCGATACCCGCAGCCGCCAGGTGCGATCTCAGCTCGTCCCGGCGCTCGCAACGCACAGTAAACTGTGCAAAGCAGTGCTCACATTCAGGCAGGCTGACCGGCGGTTCCACCGGCAGGCCGTCCAGGCCGATGCAGTAACCCTCTGCGAGCATCCGACGCCGGCTGAGATGCTCCCCGAGGGTCTGCAGCTTCACCTGTAGAACAGCGGCCTGCAGGGTGTCCAGCCGGCTTGCCTGGCCGAACTCGACGTGAGTGTTCGGACCCGACGCGCCGTGGTTGTTCAGACGACGCAGCCGCGCCGCAAATTCCAGATCATCAGTTACGATCATCCCCCCGTCCCCGAAACATCCGAGAGGTTTGCTCGGATAGAAGCTGAAGCAGCCAGCCTTCCCGAATGTACCCGCGGCCCGACCGCGGTATCGGCCTCCGAAGGCCTGCGCCGCGTCTTCCACTACCGGCAACTGGTGCGCCGCCGCTACTTCCATGATGGCCGGCATGTCGGCGCAGTGGCCGAAGATGTGTACGGGAAGGATGGCCCGGGTCCGCGAGGTGACAGCAGCGTCAATCGCGCTGGGGACCATATTCATATGACGGGGATCGATGTCCACGTACACCGAGCGGGCCCCAACCGTGTGAATCGCTTCTGCCGTAGCCCAGAAGCTGAACGGGGTGGTGATGACTTCGTCCCCGGGGCCGATCCCCAGGGCGCGCAGTACAAGCATCAGGGCATCGGTGCCTGAATTGACACCAATTGCCTCGGCCGCTCCCAGATACTGGGCGGCCGCGTGCTCGAAGTTCTGCAGTGCCTGCCCACCTACGAAATCACCTCCTTGGATGACTTCGTCGATGGCCTGCCGGAGAGCGGGTTCGAGGGAGCGGTGCAAGGGTCGCAGGTCCACCATGGGGATGGCGTGAGGGGAGTCTGTTTGCAGCGAAAGGTTAGCGCTTGTCATTGGGCTGCCGCTTGTTCTCCGTTTCGGATTGAGGAGTTCGCCGAGAGCAGCCTGGGCGCTATTGCGCGACTGGGATGTGCAAGTATGCAATGGCCTGCTCTTCATCGACCATAGGTCGGGCGACCCGGTTGAGGAGTTCATGGTCGTGCTCGATGGCTCGGCCGATCTGCTCGGCAATATCCACCGCGCGGCATCCGTCCCGCGCGCTCACCAGCGCGGGACGGCCGTTGCGGACGGAGCGGACGAATGCATTGATCTCGGCGGCCAGTGGATCCTCGTGCCGGCAAAACCGGCGTTCCGTTGACAGACCGTCGCCGTCCCGCCGATGCAGCAGCATCAACCCGTCGTCGATATTGGCCAATGCGCAGGCGGACTCGGCAAATACATGAAGGCGGCGCTCCGGCTGCAGGCTGGCACGGCTCGCCGTGAGACTGGCGGTGCTGCCATCGGCGAAGGTCAGGGAGGCATGAGCCACATCCCAGTGTTCGCTGAACACCTTGACGCCACTCGCGTGCAGCTCGGACACGGGCTGGTCAGTGAGCGCCAGTAGCATATCGATATCGTGGATCATGAGGTCCATGACCACATCCACATCCAGCGCGCGGGCGTTCCAACGAGTCATTCTCCGCGCTTCCAGATAACGCCACCGGGGCAGTCGTTCGTGCAGCTCGGCCAGGGTATGGTTGAAACGTTCCAGGTGACCCGGTTGCAGAACCAGGCCTTTGGCCTCCGCCATCCGCACGAGAGCTCTCGCCTGCTTGAGTTGGTGGGCCAGGGGCTTTTCCACCAGTACGTGGATGCCCGCCTCCAGAAGCTGCGCCGTAACGGACCAATGTCGGGCCGCCGGCACCACAACACTCGCCAGCTGCGGCGGGTGTTCCGCGAGCAGTTCGTCCAGTCGGGCGTAGACCCGGGCACGCGGATGGGCCCGTCTGGCCAGCGCCCGACGCGCGGGGTCGCTGTCCACTATGCCGGTCAGCCTGCATTGCTGCATCTGCGCGTACTTGCGCGCATGCACTTGACCGAACTGTCCGTAACCGATAACCGCGGCAGACAGAATTCCGCCGCAACTGCTCCTCCGGCGCTCCGCGTTATTCGTCTTATCCATTTCCAAACATGTTCGCAACTTGATCCCTGCTCGAATTGGGGCCCCACCTCTTCAATCGTGCCGCGGATCAACGGCGATCAACAAGGTTAAGGTAACTCACAGTAGCCAGCCTGTGGGGCAGATGATTGATTCAGCGCATCATCAAAATCGTCATTTCGCGAAACGCGGCGTTAAGCGCCGAGCCGCACGGAACAGCTGAGTTGGAAAGCCGGTCCAACGCTCCGCCTTTGACCTGGGTCAATCCAGGTGCGCGCGCCCCTACGCACACTCAGGCGCTGATGCATCACGGGCACAAACAATGGCAACAAAGCCTGGAGGATTGCGATGGCGAACGAAATGTTCACGACCCATACAACAAGCCCACCGGAGAAGCACGACCCTCCTGCTGTGCTTCAAGACCTGTGCCAACGGGCGGGAATAACAATCAACGGCAACGCGCCCTGGGACATTCAGGTGAGGGACAAGAGAGTCTACGAACAGGTGCTGCTGCGCGGCTCGCTGGGCTTTGGCGAAACCTATATCGAGGGTCTCTGGGATTGCGAACGTCTCGATGAGCTGTTCGGCCGACTGCTGAAACTGGACCCGGCTCGACAGCTCCCGGGGATGGCCCGGTTGCATCTGGCCTGGGGCGCGTTACGTCAACGGCTCATCAATCTGCAGTCCCAAGAGCGCGCGTTCACCGTCGGCGAGCGACACTACGATGCGGGTAACGACCTCTTCGAGGCGATGCTGGACTCGCGCATGCTCTATTCCTGTGCTTTCTGGGCCAACGCGGACCACCTGGAGGAAGCCCAGGTCCAGAAGCTGGACATGATCTGTCGCAAACTGGAGCTGAAGCCAGGCGAGCACCTGCTGGACATCGGCTGCGGCTGGGGCGGATTGGCGCAGTTCGCCGCGGAGCGCTACGGCGTTGAGGTCACCGGGGTCACCATCTCGAAAGAACAGGAAACCTACGCCCGCCTGCGCTGCGCCGGCCTGCCGGTGCGAATCAAACTGATGGACTATCGTGACCTGGACGGCTGTTTCGACAAGGTGGTTTCGGTGGGCATGTTCGAGCACGTGGGCAAAAAGAACTACACCACTTACTTCGACCACGTACGGCGCCTGTTGAAGGACGAAGGTCTGTTCCTCCTCCACACCATCGGCAATCGCCGGACCGTCGATGCCACGGACGCCTGGATCGACAAATACGTCTTTCCCAACGGCAAGCTCCCCTCCGCCCGGGATATCGCGACCACCGTGGAGAACCGCTTTCTGATCGAGGATTGGCACAATTTCGGCCAGGATTACGATCGTACCCTGATGGCCTGGAAGCACAACTTCGATCAGGCCTGGCCCGAGCTGCGCAGCAAGTACGGCGACAAGTTCTACCGGATGTGGAGTTATTACCTGCTCTGCTGCGCCGGGTTTTTCCGATCCCGGCAGGGGCAACTCTGGCAGCTGGTGCTCGCCAAGCGCGAACGGGAGTGCGTCTACCGTTCTGTTCGCTGAGGCAGCCGCCCTCCCTCGCAGGACCTCAGTTGTTCTTGAGGGAGTGACTCAGGTAGAGGGAGGCCGTCAGCAGCAGTATCGCCCCGCCCTGGTGGGCAGCCGCCAGCGACACCGGGACCACCAGCAGCAGGGTCGTGATCCCCAGGCTGACCTGAATCACCAGCATGGCCAGCAAGGCGAGACTGCCAACCCGGGCCCGCCCCTGCACACCTTTGCGCACGGCCAGCACAAAAAAGGTGACGATCAGGACCACCAGCAGATAGGCAAACATTCGATGGTTGAACTGAACCGTCGTGATGTCTTCGAAAATGGATGTCCAGGCCGGCTCCAGGCCATAGAGCCCCACCGGGAAGAAGCGCCCATCCATCAGGGGGAAAGTGTTGTACGCGAAGCCCGCATGAATGCCGGAGACCAGCCCCCCCGACAGAATCATCAGGAAAATCAGGCCCGTCAGTGAAAAGGCGAAGCCCTTTACCCCTTTACCGGCATGGGGGTCTGACTGGCGCCCCGGATACAGCAGATCCAAGGCAACCCACAGCATGTAGCCATAGATGATCACCGCCAGACCCAGATGGGCCACCAGCCGGTACTGACTCACTCTGGGCACGTCCACCAGCCCGCTCTTCACCATGAACCAGCCCAGCAGACCCTGGAGTGCGCCGAGCACGAACAGTGCAATCAATTTGGGGAAATGCTGCTTCGGAATGCGCCGCTTCCAGGCGAAGAAGACCAGGGGTACGAAGAATATGACCCCGATCAGCCGGCCGAGGATGCGATGGGCATATTCATACGCAAAAATGCGTTTGAATCCAGCCAGATCCATCCCGCGATTCACCTGCTGGTACTCGGGATACTGCTTGTATTTGCCGAAGGTCTCCTGCCAGGCCTCCTCGCTGAGCGGAGGGATGACCCCCATCAGGGGCTTCCATTCGACCATGGACAGCCCGGACCCGGTCAAGCGGGTCACCCCGCCCAGCACGATCATTCCAAAAATAACCGACGCACAAACAAGCAGCCAGATGGCCAATTGGCGGTTGTACCGCGACTGAAGGGAATCGTTCATAGGACAGACTTACCACTGGGAGGATCAGAGCCGCCATTGTACCCGAAGTGCCATTTGGCGGACCATCAGGCGACCGGAGGCCGTGAGGCATTTCCTTGCATGCGCCGGCTCTGTTCGCGAAAATGCCAGGGCGGCCCCAATCCGGCCCGCTATCGGAGCGCCCACGGGATGAACAATTCTGCAGCGCTCCCCCATGAGAACAATAGCCAAGGAGCCAAAATGCCATCAAGAAAATCATTCGCCCTGCTCGCAGCGGGAGCTGCGTTCCTCGTCAGTGCCGCGTTCGCTCAGGAGGGGGCGGTCACCGATCAGGAAACAGCCAGGCAGTTGATGCACGAGCGCCACGAAAACTTCGAAACCATCGGTGAATCATTCAAAACCATTCGCGATCAGCTGCGCTCCAAAGACAGCGATATGGAAGCGATTGCAAAGGCCTCAGAAACCATCAATAGCCTGTCCAAGGAGATTCCAAGCTGGTTCCCCGAGGGCACCGGTCCAGAGACCGGCATCGAGACTGAAGCCAAGGCCGAAATCTGGCAGGACTGGAGCAGCTTCACCGCGGCTGCAGATCGGCTGGTGGAGGAGTCCGGCAAGTTTGTCGCTTTGACGGCCACGGGTGACAAGGCCAAAATCATGGGCGGCGTTCGCGGCCTGGGCGGCGCCTGCAAAAACTGCCACGACAGCTTCCGCGTCGATGAAGACTGACGCCGCAGTGCAAGCGGCAGCGGGCCGGTCCCCACGGGCAACCGTGTGGGACCTGCCCCTGCGCATTACCCATTGGGCTTTTGTTGCAGCATTCGGGTTTTCCTGGTGGACGGCCGAGAACGACAAGCTCGAATGGCACACCTGGTCCGGCTACGCCCTGTTGGGCTTTCTGATTTTTCGCATTTACTGGGGACTTGCAGGCAGCACTACTGCCCGCTTCAGCCATTTTCTGCGCGGCCCCAAAGCGGTGTGGCAATACAGTCAAGGCCTGTTTCGGCGCGGCGGAACTCCGTTCGTGGGTCACAACCCCCTCGGCGGCTGGAGCACCCTGTTGATCCTCGCCTTTTTATTGAGCCAGGTTCTGCTGGGGCTGTTCTCTGAAGACGTGGATGGTCTGGCCTCGGGACCACTGTCCTACAAGGTGAGCTACGACACGGGCCGCTGGGCCGCCGAGACCCACGAAGCTCTGTTTGACGGATTGCTGATCGTGATCGGCTTGCACGTAGCCGCGATACTGTTCTACCTCCTGTACAAGCGCAATAACCTGATCGCGCCAATGGTCACAGGTAAATTGGCCACGGACAAGAAGGAAGAGGCGGGCACGGAGCCCTTGTACATTGCACCGCTGTGGCGGGCCGTTCCGGGAATCATCCTGGCGGGAGTCGTGATCGGGTGGATTGTAAAAAACGGGGTAGTGTTCTAGGGAAGCTTCGAAACAACTCCGATGGGCCTGGGCTCCACGGGAGCCTCCTTCGACCATCGGAGCAATGAGGGCCGCCGCTCGGCAGCCCTCCAACCTCATTCCTCAGGTATTCTTCCATTTCTCCAGGTGTTCCATGCTGGCGCGGAAGTGACGCATCCCCAGGTACAGCAGGATGGAAGCCACCACACCGAACACGGTGCTCACCAGGACCAGCGACAGATAAAGCTGACTCTCGCTGCCAAACAGGTAATCCGTGCTCAAGGCCACCGCAGAGGGGCCGAAGCCGAGGCCGATCAGGTTCAGTACGAACAGATACACCGCTGAAGCCTGCGCGCGCATGCGGTTGGGCATCATCTCCTGAATGGCCGCAGGCCCCACCCCGAAGGGCATGGCGGCGAAGAATACCGCGCCGCACAGCAACACCAGGGCCATCTGTGCGTTCGGCATCAGCGGAAACAGGATGCCGAATGGAATGTGCAGCAGGGCCGCGGTCAGCGCGGAACGCATGCGTGCGTCCTTGTAGCCGCGCTGGGTGTAACGGTCTGCGAGCCAGCCGCCAAAAATAATTCCAGCGGTCCCAAAAAACATCACGATGTAGCCGTAAAAGATTCCCGCATCCCGAATCGGGTATTCATAGGTGCGATTGAGAAAGGTGGGAATCCACTGTGTGCTGCCGTAGGAGATGAACGAACAGAGGGCGAAGCCGACATTGTGGAAGAAGAAGGTGCACCAGTTGTCCTTGATATAGCCCATCACCTCGCGGATGGGCACTGAAACCGCCTTGGCCGCGTTGCCGGTTTTTTTCAGGCCACGGCGCACGGGTTCCTTGACCGTCAGCAGAGCGAGAGTAAAGATCAGCCCCGGGACCCCGATCATGAAGAACACCGATTGCCAGGGCTTCACTGCGCCCACAACCGGTAGATCCACGGTTTCCGCACCGGCGGTAAAGCCCACTACATACCCACCCAGGACGTAGGCAAGGCCCGACCCGATATATATCCCTGCACCATAAATGCTGATTGCCAGCGCCTGCCGATGGGGGCGGAAGTAGTCGGTAATCAGCGAATAAGCCGAAGGAGACAGCGCCGCCTCGCCGACCCCCACACCCATACGCGCCAGGGCAAGAGTAAAAAAGCGTGAAGTCATGCCGCATGCGGTGGTGAACAGGCTCCATACAGCAAGACCAATTGCAATGATTCCGACCCGGTTCTTACTGTCTGCGAGGCGGCCGATGGGAATTCCGAAGATTGTGTAGAACAATGCAAAGGTAAAACCCATCAGCAAACTCATCTGGGTATCGCTGATGTCCAGGTCCGCCTTGATAGGGCCGACGAGGAGCCCGAGAATCTGCCGATCCATAAAGGAGAAGATGTAGACGATCATCAGGATCATTACTACATACCAGGCATAGGCCTCCTTGGGATAGGGAATCTTCTCCTCATCCACGTTCTTCTCTCCTGAAGTCATCTCGACTTGGTCTGCACTCATGTTGTTATCTCCATCGGCTGATCCACCCTGGGCACAGCGACACCTGTCGGTATTTACCGGGAATGCTTAAATAGCGTAAAAGCCAAATAATGAATGGACGAGAACATTCGGCGGGGAAGTTTGACGAGGTGCCCTGATTCCACAATCGTCCTACCGGTTGATGCTGACAAGAAACTGGCTGGCAAGCTGTTGGTAAACAACCTGCATTGCCATCGCTGCTGGTGGTGATCGTGTCTGATCGACCTTCTCTTGAATTATTCAACGCCTGCGGGCGTGCTTATGGTTTCACTTCTGCACCCGCCAAAATCGCCGGGCGCGTCTGGATTAAATCACAATTGGCTGGGCACTTCCATCAGGCACCTGGGAGCGCGACAGATACGGGAATGACCCAGGAAAAGAAAGGGGTCACCACCAATGGTGGCGGTGACCAGGGGAAAGGCGTTACTTGAGGGGGCTGCGGCCCTTGTCGGCGGCAATGCGCATGCGCAGAGCGTTCAGTTTGATGAAGCCCGCCGCATCTTTCTGGTCGTAAGCGCCGGCATCGTCCTCGAAGGTGGCGATGGTGCTGTCGAACAGACTATCAGCGGAACGGCGACCGACTACGATCACGTTACCCTTGTAGAGCTTGAGCCGCACCTCGCCATTGACCACCTGCTGGGACTCGTCGATGGCCGTCTGCAACATGTGCCGCTCGGGGCTCCACCAGTAACCGTTGTAGATCAGCTCGGCATACTTGGGCATCAAACTGTCTTTGAGATGCGCCACTTCCCGATCCAGTGTAATGGACTCGATGGCCCGGTGGGCTCGGAGCATGATGGTCCCGCCGGGAGTTTCGTAGCAGCCCCGGGATTTCATGCCCACGTAACGGTTCTCCACAATGTCCAGGCGACCGATTCCATTTTCACCGGCAACCTTGTTCAGATGCCGCAGCACCTGAGCCGGACTCATGGCCTGACCATCAATGGCCACGATGTCGCCACGCTCGTAGCGGAGCTCCATATAGGTGGGCTGATCCGGAGCGGCTTCCGGGCTTACCGACCAGCGCCACATCTCCTCTTCCGCTTCATTCCAGGGATCTTCCAGCAGATCCCCCTCATAGGAAATGTGCAGGAGATTGGCGTCCATCGAATAGGGGGACTTTTTCTTGCTGCTGGAAAAATCCACCGGGATCGAATGCTGATTGCAGTAAGCCATCAGGGTTTCGCGGGAGGTAAGGTCCCACTCCCGCCAGGGAGCAATCACGCGAATGCCCGGCTTCAGGGCGTACGCGCCCAGTTCGAAGCGCACCTGGTCGTTGCCCTTGCCCGTGGCGCCGTGCGCGATGGCATCGGCACCGGTTTCATTGGCGATTTCGATCAGGCGCTTGGCAATCAGGGGACGGGCGATGGAAGTCCCGAGCAGGTACTCGCCTTCGTAGATGGCGTTACCGCGAAACATGGGAAACACAAAATCGCGGACAAACTCTTCCTGCAGGTCATCGATGTAGATTTCTTTGACACCCAGAGCCTGGGCCTTGGCGCGAGCTGGTTCCACTTCCTCGCCCTGGCCGATGTCGGCGGTGAAGGTGACCACCTCGCACTGATAGGTTTCCTGAAGCCATTTGACGATGACCGAGGTATCCAGTCCGCCGGAATAAGCCAAAACCACTTTCTTGATGGACGACATGAAGTGCTCCCATGATGAACAGGGCCGACGACCAATGTGCGCGCGACGCTGGGAAGAGATGAAATCTGCCGATTGGCAGGTGGAACAGCAGGCGCGAATTGTAGCGGTAAACCCCCGAAGATTTCAAAAAGAACAGCCTCCTTTCGGCCCCCGGCCTGTGTTTTAACGCGCTTTTTCGGTAGCATGCGCCTCCTCTTCCATCGAACGAACACCAAGGCATGAGCGAAACGCTGACCATCACCCGACCCGACGACTGGCACATCCATCTGCGCGATGGTGCCGCCCTCACGCTGACGGTGCCCGATGCCGCCCGCTATTTCGGCCGCGCCATCGTCATGCCCAACCTGGTTCCGCCGGTCACCACCGCCGAACAAGCCATCGCTTACCGGCGCCGGATTGAAGCGGCCTTACCAGGCAGCAGCGGCTTCGAGCCGCTGATGGTGCTCTATCTGACCGATAACACCACTCCCGAGCATATCCGGGACGCCGCACGCGCCGGAGTGGTAGCGTGCAAGCTCTACCCGGCCGGGGCAACCACCAACTCGGATTCAGGCGTTACCCGTCTCGAAAACTGCTACCCGGCACTGGAAGCCATGCAGGAGGCCGGGCTCCTGTTGCTCGTGCACGGAGAAGTGACCGACGCCGATGTGGACATTTTTGATCGGGAGGAAGTCTTCATTGAGCGGAATCTGCGCCCGCTGGTTGAGCGATTTCCAGAGCTGAAAATCGTGCTGGAACATATCTCCACCGCAGCCGCAGTGGACTACGTGAGCAACGCGGGCTCCAATGTGGCCGCGACCATCACCGCGCACCACCTGCGATACAACCGCAATGCCCTGCTCGCCGGCGGCATCCGGCCCCATTACTACTGCCTGCCCATTCTCAAGAGCATGCAGAACCAGCGCGCCCTGATTGATGCAGCCACCAGCGGCAACCCCAGGTTCTTCCTGGGCACCGACTCTGCGCCCCACGCCACAGCCAAAAAAGAAGCCGCCTGCGGCTGCGCCGGCTGCTACACCGCCCACGCCGCGCTGGAGATGTACGCCGAGGTTTTCGAGGATGCCGGCGCCCTGGACAGGCTGGAGTCATTTGCCAGCCACTTCGGGCCGGATTTTTACGGTTTGCCACGCAACCGGGACTCCATCACGCTGGTACGACAGGACTGGCAGCCCCCGGCCGAGTTGCCTTTTGGGGATGAGAAACTTACTCCGCTGGGCGCTGGGGAGCCCCTGCGCTGGACGGTTCGTGGATAAGCGAATGACGGGACAGAAGATAAATTCCGATGAGTCCTCCACCGAAGAGGCCACCCTGATGGCCCAGCGGTTCCGCGGCTTTTTACCCGTGGTTATCGACGTGGAAACCGGCGGTTTCAACCCCGCCACGGATGCCTTGCTTGAAATTGCCGCGGTCACGCTCCGCATGGACGAGCAGGGCTTCCTCCACCCGGACAAGCTTTTCGACTTCCATGTGGAGCCGTACGAGGGAGCCAATGTCGAACAGGCCGCCCTGGACTTCACGGGCATTGACCTGGAGTTCCGCGAAGTGCCGGCTCAGCCCGAAAGCATCGTGATCAACGAGTTATTTCGCCCCATCCGGACCGCAATCAAGGACAGTGGCTGCAACCGCGCCGTCGTGGTCGGACATAACGCCCACTTCGACCTCAGCTTCATCAATGCAGTGGTCAAACGGTGTAACGTCAAGCGCAACCCTTTTCACCCATTCTCATGCTTCGATACGGCGACCCTTGCGGGTCTCGCATTCGGCCACACGGTGCTGGCACGCGCCTGCCAGCTGGCGGGAATCGAATTCGACAACAGCCACGCGCACTCCGCCGCCTACGACGCAGAGCGAACCGCCGAGCTGTTCTGTCGTATCGTTAATCGCTGGCAGGAGTTGGGCGGATGGCCGCTGACCGGCGCTGGCACAAAGGTTGGTGGCCCGGCCGAATAACTAAAGCGCGGCCGGCAGAGCCTCGGCGTCCCTTATCTCCTTTTCTGTCCATCCAACGACCAACCAACGAAAAAACCCCGGCCGAAGCCAGGGTTTTTTGGCAGGTCTTCTCGTTTGAGCCGACCCCGGAGAACCGCCCGAAGCTTACAGCTTGCCGGCGTTCTCTTTCAGATACGCAGCCACACCTTCCGGAGTGTCTTTCATGCCCTTGTCGCCTTCTTTCCAACCGGCGGGGCACACTTCGCCATGCTCCTGGTGGAAGGCGAGGGCATCCACCATGCGCAGCATTTCGTCGATGTTGCGGCCCAGAGGCAGATCGTTGACCACCTGATGACGCACCAGACCGTCTTCATCGATCAGGAATGAACCGCGATACGCCATGCCGCCGGGAGATTCAACGTCATAGGCCTTGGCAATGTCGTGGGTCATGTCGGCAGCCAGAGTGTACTGAACCGGTCCGATGCCGCCGGCATCCACGGGGGTGTTCCGCCAGGCGTTGTGGGTGTAGTGAGAGTCGATGGAAACGCCAACCACTTCCACATTGCGCTTCTTGAACTCTTCGATGCGATGGTCAAAAGCCAGCAGCTCCGACGGGCAGACAAAGGTAAAGTCCAGCGGATAGAAGAACACCACAGCCTTTTTGCCCTTGATGGCTTCGGACAGGGTGAATTCATCCACGATCTCGCCGGAGGCAAGCACTGCAGGCACAGTGAAGTCCGGAGCGGGTTTGCCAACAAGTACACTCATACTGTTTCTCCTGTTTGGGTTTAAGTCCACGAAAGAAGTGCTCAACTAGCACGCCGGCCTCTCACCGGCAGAATCTCAGGCAAATTGAAAAAAATTTAATCAATTTATCTGCGCCTGATAGGGAGGCGCTATGGTACCCCACTGCTTGCAATCTTACTCATTGATTTTCCATATCAATCCATTGAACCGCACCTATCGGGACCGGTCAATGGAAATACGAATTCTTCGCATCCATGTTTGACAATCATTCTCATTCTTCCTAGACTTCACTCAACATCAACTCGAGGAAGTTTCGCTCAACATGTACGTCTGTCTCTGTAATGGCATCACCGACCGCGAAATCAAGGCTTCGGTCCACGAAGGCTCGGCGAGCATGGAGGACCTGCAGGAGAATCTCGGGGTGTCCAGCCAGTGCGGCCAGTGCGCCTGCCTCGCTCGGGAGATCCTCGAGGAAACTGTATCCGAGCTCAATGAAGCGGCGCTCCTCCCATACGCCGCAGCGTGACCCCCACCGCGGCGCCGTTCGCGTGCCGCGGTGCCTTCCCCAAGCCGCAAGACCTGCCCGCCCCCATCCGTTATAATCCCGACCAGAACAACGCAATCCGCGGCACGGGCTTCCGTGCACAGATTCAGGCACCACCAGGCCAATCGGGAGACAGGTAATGAAGGGCGACAGCAAGGTAATAGCAATTCTCAACAAAGTACTCGGCAACGAACTAATCGCCATCAATCAGTACTTTCTCCACTCGCGCATGTACAAGGATTGGGGATTGAAAGAACTGGCCGAACATGAGTACGAAGAATCCATTGATGAGATGAAGCATGCGGACCAGCTCATAGAGCGCATCCTGTTTCTGGAAGGGCTCCCGAACCTTCAGGACCTGGGAAAGCTGCTGGTCGGCGAGAATACCCAGGAAATGCTGGAATGCGACCTCAAGCTGGAGATGCAGGCCATCCCGGACCTGCGCGAGGGAATTGCCTATTGTGAGTCCGTTCGGGATTTCGGCAGCCGGGACCTGCTGCAGGAGATTCTGGAATCCGAAGAGGAGCACGTGGACTGGCTGGAGACCCAGTTGGGGCTGATCAAGGCAGTGGGGCTTCAGAATTACCTGCAAGCCAAGATGGACAGCTAAGGTCCCGCAAGCGTTGGGTTACGGCCTTCGGCCTTAACCCAACCTACTCACACCCAACTACCCTTCGGCGCCCATGCACCTCACCCCCTTGCGGGGGCGCTAACGCGGTCCAAATCGCTCCCGGCGATTTGTCGAACCGGGAGGGTTCAAATCAGATCATCCCTCACCCCCATACAAAAAAGCCCCGCATTTGCGGGGCTTCTCTGTATGGCGGTGAGGGAGGGATTCGAACCCTCGAAGCCTTTCGACTTACACACTTTCCAGGCGTGCTCCTTCAACCACTCGGACACCTCACCGGACTGGAGTAAATGGCGGTGGCCCGGGGGCGCGCCCTTTACTGCGTTGAAGCGATGCGTGGTGCGTCGCTCCAAATTAGGGGCGCTAACTGTACACAAGTGACTGGCGGAACGCAATCGAAAACCCTGGCTCTGGAGTGGCTGGCTCAGAGGCGGACATGCATGTGCAAAAAATGAACTGGTTCGCAGGTGGCTCGCGAATTGTGTCACTTTGTACCATACTAGGAAGCTTTGGCAGGGAGTGGCGCGATAAACCACCTCTGAGCAGGGGAAAACACATCCCGCAGCCCGGAATTGTGAACCGAAGCGCGGCCTTGGTATAGAATGGGTGCTCAGAAAAAAGGCTTACTGGTCGACATTCTGGCCAGGAACATAACAAAAGCTGCCAGACGCCCCGGCGGGTTCTCATCCGTGCCGGGCGCGGGCAATTGGGGTGTCAACCGGACAGAGCCCCCAATAGCGTTGTGCAAGAGGGTTTGAACGTTGTCCACCCCCACACCAATCAGCAGCCCTGCCCTTGGGGATCCACGCAGGCGCGGCAAGGCTTTCTCCGCAGAGCCCGAGCAACCGGGGAAGCTCCAGGTTTCCCTATATCAGTTCTATTTCCGGGCGCTGATCTGCTTCGCGGCGGCCGGTACCCTCGCCACCGACATGGAATGGCCCCACATCAACCCCATCGCGGCGGCCGTGATCGTTTTATTGCTGGGTTACACCTGGGGCAGCTACGCCGTCACCCGCTGTATTCGCTCGGAAAAGGCGGAGGTCATCGCCGAGCGGCTGACTTACGGGGATGCCGCTCTGGTGGGCGTAGTCCTGAACCTGATCGATTTCAGCCTTCTGCCGTCCATCCTGTTCGTCACCATGGTGCAATTCAACGCCCTGCTTCAGGGCGGCGTCAGAAAGTGGGCCGGGGATAATCTAGCCCTCCTATGCGGCGTCATGGCTTCCCTGCTCATCCATCGGCCCAGTTGGGTCTTCAGCGACAATCTGGAGATCAGTGCCGCCAGCCTGATCGGCATCACCACCTATTTTTGTGCCTACGCCCTGTACACCTACACGCGCTTCCGCAAGTTGAGCATGAAGGTGGAGCAGTTGAAAAGCGAGCAGCACCTGCACAAGCTGCGCGCCTACAAGCTGTCCCGCTACCTGCCGCCTCCGGTCTGGAATGCCATCAATGAAGGGCGCGATCGGGCGCTGGCCACGGAACGCAAGCGACTGACCATCTTCTTCGCAGACATCAAGGGTTTCAGCCAGATGTCCGAAGAGTTGGAAGCGGAGACGCTGACTGAGTTGCTCAATAGCTTCCTCACGGAGATGACCAAGATCGCCACCCAGTTCGGCGGTGTGGTCAACAAATTCATGGGGGACGGTGTCATGATCGTGTTCGGGGACAACCCCCAGAGTCAGGGCGCCAAGAACGATGCGATCCGCTGCGTATCCATGGCCATCGCAATGAAGAAGCGCATGAAGGTGCTGCAGCACGACTGGTTCAAGAAGGGAATTCGCAAGCCCCTGCAAATTCGCATGGGCATCAACACCGGCTACTGCACGGTGGGCACTTTCGGCACCTCCGATCACCTGGATTACACAGTGCTCGGCACCCACGTCAATCTCGCCAGCCGGCTCGAGACCGCCGCCGATCCCGGCGAGATCCTGATCTCCTACGAGACCTGGTCACTGATCAAGGACATTGTGATGTGCCGGGACAAGGGTGACATTCAGGTCAAGGGCTTCAGCCAGCCGATTCAGGTGTATCAGGTGGTGGATCTTCGCAAGCACCTGGGCAAGAACCAGAGCTATTTCGAACAGAATACCGATGGCTTTTCCATGCACCTGGACATGGAGCGAATCCGCAACTATGACAAGGAGAAGGTCATTCGCTGTCTGCAGGACGCGGCGGAGCGCCTGAAGGACAAGATCATCGTTTAGCTTCGACTCTACTGTCGCGGCAACCGGATCTGCGGCGCCTGTTCCCCGCAATTGGAGCGATGGGGGTTGATATCCAGTCCGCCCCGGCGTGTGTAGTGGGCGCTGACCGTCAGCCGCTCCGGTCTGCAGCGTTCGCTGATGTCGAGAAATATCCGCTCCACGCAATTCTCGTGGAAGTCCCGGTGCTCCCGGAAGGAAATCAGATACTTCAACAGGCCACCGCGGTCGATCCGCGGTCCATGGTAGCTTATCCGAACACTGGCCCAATCCGGCTGGCCGGTAACAGGACAGTTGCTCTTCAGAAGATCACTGCACAGGACTTCGCTCACCATTGCACCGGCATCCATGTGCAGGAAGCCGGGATCCAGTTGGTAGATGCCCACCTCTACATCCACAGCGTCGATGTTCTCGCCATCGAACCCGCGCATGACCTGTCCACCTGGGTGGTCCAACGGAAGTATTTCCACCTGCACGCTGCCGCCGGACGCACGACCAAGGTCCCCTTCCAGCATTCTGACCAGCTCCGCTTCGCTCCCGATCCGGGTCTGGTTAAAGGAGTTCAGGTAAAGTTTGAAGGATTTGGATTCAATCAGATGGGGCGTATCACAGGGGAACGCGAAGCGGCCCAGTGCAACCCGCGGCTTTCCACGGGGATCCAGCCAGGACAGTTCGTAGGCGTTCCACACATCCACACCGCTGAAAGGCAACTGTCCGGCAATGCCGAGAGCCTGCCGGGACTCCGCACGAGGAATCGGACTCAGCAGGGATGGCGTGTAGGTGGTGGGGTACTCGCTGTGCTTGCCCAGGGGGCTGTCACAGACGGAGGAAGGAAGGTCCATGGAAGTCACTCATTGATGATTTCAAGCCGGCCGACTCAGGCCCGCAGGCGCCGACCGGACTGCAACATCGTCAGGGCAAGCGTCGCAAAGACGATGATGAAAACAAAAATCGATCCAAACGCCACTGCCACGTTGATATCTGAAATCCCCAGAATTCCATAGCGGAAGGCATTCACCATGTAGAGCACCGGGTTCGCCTGGGAGACCCAGCTCCAGAGCGGCGGCAGCATGTCGATGGAATAGAAGATACCGCCGAGGTAGGTCAGCGGAGTGAGAATGAAGGTGGGGATAATGCTGATGTCGTCGAAGCTCTGGGCGAACAGCGCGTTGATGAAGCCGGCAATGGCGAACAGCACCGCGGTGAGCACCACCACGGCTACGGTGATACCCAGGTGGTTAATCTGCAGGTCGGTAAAGAACAGCGATACCACGGTGACGATGAAGCCCACCGCCAGCCCCCGGAATACGCCCCCGAGCACGAAGCCGAGCAGGATGACGTAGTTGGGTGTGGGCGAAACCAGAATCTCTTCAATGCTGCGCTGGAACTTGGTGCTGAAAAAAGACGAGGCCACATTGGAATAGGAGTTGGTGATCACTGACATCATGATCAGGCCCGGTACCACAAAGGACATGTAATCCACGCCGCCCATCTGACCGATCCGCGATCCGATCAGGGTGCCGAAAATGATGAAGTAGAGTGTCATCGTGATCACCGGCGGAAGCAGCGTCTGCATCCAGATCCGGGTGAAGCGTTTGACTTCCTTGCGGGTGATGGTGAGCAGCGCGATGAGCTGTTGCTGGAATGTCATGCGGCCTCCCCTCCCCGTCCGGTTTCCACCAGGGAAACAAACAGCTCCTCCAGGCGATTGGCCTTGTTTCGCATGCTGGTAATCTGCACGTTCTGGGCGGACAAACTGTCGAACAGCCGGTTCAGGGACTGCCCCTTCTCCACCTCCACTTCCATGCTGTGATCGTCCAGTCGATGGACCTGATAGCCGGGGATATGCAGCTGGTCACCGAGCGCCTCCCGGGTGTCGAGGATAAAGACCTCCCGGTTAAGCTTCTGCAACAGAGAGCGGATGCTGGTGTTCTCCACTATTTTACCCTGGTCGATAATGGCCACGTTTCGGCACAGGCTCTCGGCCTCTTCCAGATAGTGGGTGGTGAGAATGATCGTGGTCCCCGCCTGATTGATTTCCTGCAGGAACTGCCACATGGAGCGGCGCAGTTCGATGTCGACCCCCGCGGTGGGCTCATCCAGAATGAGCAGCCTGGGCTCGTGCACCAGGGCACGGGCGATCATCAACCGGCGCTTCATACCGCCCGAAAGGCTGCGGGAAGGCTCGCTGCGCTTGTCCCACAGCCCCAGCTTACGCAGGTACTTTTCCGCACGGGCACGGGCCAGCCGGGGCGGCAAACCATAGTAGCCCCCCTGATTGACGACGATGTCTTCGACCTTTTCGAACTGATTGAAATTGAATTCCTGGGGCACCACGCCCAGGCAGGCCTTGGCTCCGGCGAAATCCAGGTCGATGTCCTTGCCAAAGATCGCCACCTTGCCCGAGGTCTTCCGGACCAGTGAGCAAATGATCCCGATGGTGGTGGACTTGCCGGCCCCGTTGGGACCGAGCAGGGCGAAGAAATCACCCGGCTGAACTTGCAGATCAATGCCCTTGAGGGCCTCGAAGTTTCTGCCGTAGGTCTTGGTCAGGTTCTGGATGGACAGAGCGGGTGACATGGGCTTCCGTTAGTCTCGATTCGAATGTCCGCGATAGCGGAGTGTGATTGGCTGCAAACGACAAAGCCCAAGAGGTGAAACCTCTTGGGCCAATCGGTTGTTAGTTCATGGTGGGCGACCGGGTACTCCCCGGGCGCCCTGGCTCTTTTCAGGCCGCGTCTCGGCTGACCTCGGTCGGGTCCTTGTCCGTGGTAATGGCAATGGTACGCGGTTTCATCCGTTCTGGCAGCTCCCGCACCAGTTCTATGTGCAGCAGGCCATGTTCATACCGGGCCCCCTCCACGCGTACATGGTCCGCCAGTTCAAAGCGGCGTTCGAAGTTGCGGTTCGCAATGCCCCGGTGGAGGTAGCGACTGCCCTCCTTCTCCGCCTTGCGCCCGCGCACCAGCAGTTTGTTCTGTTCAGCCTCGATCTCCAGTTCCGACTGGTCAAAACCGGCCACTGCGATGGTAATTCGGTACTGATCTTCACCGGTCAACTCGATATTGTAGGGCGGGTAGGTGTTGCCCTTGCCTGCAGGGTCCGACTTGTTCAGGCTATCGAGCAGGCTGAACATACGGTCGAAACCGACAGAATTGCGGTACAGCGGTGCAAAATCAAAAGTTTGCATGATTATATCCTCAAGATAAGCAATATAACGTTGTAAGGCTCATTCACCGAATCAAGCCTCGTTTCCACTGTCTGCAGATCAGTCTGTTGGATAAATGGGGCCGCAGGGGTGCTTTTCAAGTCCCGCTTCAGCACCGGCGACACACCGCGAGGCATTACCTCTTTCTCGACCAACATGGGGTTACGTCATGCACATCGGCCTGCTTTCACTCAGCCTTCAACTCCCCGGCTGTCGCTCCCTCAAGGAAAAACGCGGTCGGCTGCGCGGCATGCGCGACCGCTTCGGCAAGCTGAGCAACCTGGCGGTGAGCGAAAGCGGCAAGCACGACGTGCTCGACCAGGCCGAATGGACCTTTCTTTCCCTGAGCCAGGACCGGGCACAGATCGACCGCATATTTTCCGCTGTCGACCAGTACGCCAACAGCGAGTTGGACGCGGTGGTCCTGGATGTGCACCGGGAATGGTTGTGATCTGTTTCAGCAGACTCAGCGCACCGCCCGGCTATACTCATGGATGAGCACGGGTTCCGATGGAACAATCCTTTTCCGGCCGAGCTCTCAACACCATAGCCGCGCTCCGGCGCGACTCCGATTACCGACCAAGGAGGCCCTCCCTGTGACGCGTTCCATCGTGCTGCCCTATTTGCTCGCGGTCAGTCTGCTGCTGGCGGCGCCTCTGGCCCAGAGTGCCCTTAAGCCCAGCCACGAGGCGGACCGGCTGATCATGGCCGCCCAGGACGCCATCGCCGCCAATGACTTTGATCGGGCCGAGGGGCACCTGGACCGCGCACGGGGGCTGGGTGTGAGGCTGCCGCCGGAGTTTGATTTTTTCTACGCCAGAATTCTGCAGCAGAATAACGAGCTCGAGAATGCCCGCAGCCACCTGGAGCGCTACGTGGATGGCGTGGGCGCCGACGGAGACTACTACCGCGAGGCCCTCGCCCTCATCACGCAGATTGAGCGCCGACGCAGTGGTGTAAGCCAGCAGCCGGCGGTCGAAACCTCCCAGCGCACGGCGGACATCCGCTGGTCGGACGACAAGGACAAGCACCTTGAGGAACTTAAAACCCTCTACGAGACGGAGAAGCCTACCGAGGCCCTGGTCCTGCACATCAACAATCTCCTCAAGTTTTACGCCTACGGCGACCAGCGAATCATCGCCGCCAGCCGGATGGGTACACCGACCCGCCACCGCATCCACATCAGCGACCGCGGCGAGATAGTCTCCATGAATCGGCGGGGCGCGGACACGGAACCCTTCACGGAAGACCGGTTCCCGGTTTACGGGATAAACCCCTATGTGGATCATGATTGTCAGAGCACCACCGGCAGTTGCTGGCTCCTGCATCCGGTGACTTCAGCTCCCTGGCTACAAATTGTCCAGAACGAGGAAGTCGCCACGGAACTGAGCCGCGCGTTCGCCCAATTGATTCGGGAAATGCAGAAGTCGCGATAAACGGACGCCCCCCTGCAGGCCGCCCCGCCACCGGCTCCGCAGAGCAAGTTCCTGCGTCAGCGACTTGCATTTGAGCGCTTTTTCGGTATGATTCCGCCCTCTTCGCCACGAGCCGAACCCAGCTCCGCGAAGACAAAAAATCGGAGCGTAGCGCAGTTTGGTAGCGCACCACACTGGGGGTGTGGTGGTCGTCGGTTCAAATCCGGCCGCTCCGACCAAACACAAAAAAACCGCCCTCGTGGCGGTTTTTTGTGTTCGGGGTGGCTGGGTTTGTTCTCAGACCTCGGTTCACCAAATGGCAGGACAGCCATTTGGCACAGCCGAAGGCTGCCCGCAGGGCGAGGGCCAGGGATGGCCCGAGTGAATTCCGGCCGCTCCGACCAAACATAAAAAAACCGCCCTCGTGGCGGTTTTTTTGTGTTCGGGGTGGCTGGGTTTGTTCTCGGGCGAGACTAGAGCTTCAAGACGTCCAGGACTTCTTCCAGCTCGTTGATCATCTGTCCCACGAGCTGATTGAACTGGGACGCGTCCTGAGCCGCGGAATCACCGTTCATCTGTTGACGGGCACCGCCAATGGTAAAGCCCTGATCGTACAGAAGAGCCCGGATCTGGCGAATAGTCAGCACGTCCTGATGCTGGTAATAACGGCGATTACCCCGCCGCTTGACCGGCTTGAGCTGGGGGAATTCCTGCTCCCAGTAGCGGAGCACATGGGGCTTCACCGCGCAGAGCTCGCTCACCTCACCAATGGTGAAGTAGCGCTTTCCGGGGATGGCTGGCAATTCGTCGTTATTGCTTGGTTCCAGCATAGGCCTCTACTCGAGCTTTCAGTTTCTGCCCGGGTCTGAAAGTGACGACACGTCGAGCTGTAATGGGGATTTCCTCACCGGTTTTGGGGTTGCGACCCGGCCTTTGGCTTTTATCGCGCAAGTCGAAATTGCCGAACCCGGACAGCTTCACCTGTTCATTGCTCTCGAGCGAGCGCCGGATCTCTTCAAAAAACAGCTCCACCAGTTCCTTGGCTTCCCGCTTGTTGAGACCCAATTCCTCGTAGAGTTTTTCTGCCAGATCCGCCTTGGTCAGTGCCCCATTCATTGGTGTGAAGCCCTTATTTTTGCTTATACAGACAATGCGAGAACCGGCAATGTGAGTACCGGCTACGCGGACCGCATCCTACCGGCGATGCCGACAATCCACGCAATCGCTGCCCGCTCTGCCGCGCCAGCCGCGAAGCGGCCCCACCGAGGCGCCAATCCAACCGGCTCCTACCGCAGTGTGGCGTCAAAAACCTCCCTCAATCCGGTGACGACCGCATCAATAGAAGCATTGATTTCAGAATCCTTAAGAGTGCGGGATGGATGCTGAAAGGTCAAGCCCAGCGCAACGCTTTTTCTTTGTGGATCAATGCCTTTGCCTGCATACACATCAAAAACCTTTAAGTCCCTCAGGTAACTTCCAGCCGCCTTCCGCGCGCTTGCCAGCAGCGCTTCAGCCTGCACGTCCCGGCTGACCAGTACGGCCAGATCCCGCCGCACCTCCGGGAATTTGCTGATTTCCCGGAATGAAGGGATCGCGCCGTTCAGCAGGGCAGATTGCCTGATTTCGAACAGGTAGACTGGCTGGGCGATATCCAATTCCTGCTGAATCCGGGGATGAAGCGCACCCAGGCAGCCGACAGTTTCTCCGTTCCGAAGGATGGCGGCACTTCGGCCCGGATGAAGGGCAGCCTGCTTCCCGGCCTCGAAGGCGAATTCATCCGCGCAGCCAGTACGCGCCAGCAGCGCCTCGACATCCCCTTTCAGGTCGTAGAAGTCCACCGGCTCTTCTTTCTCGGACCAGCTTTCGGACCGCCGGGAGCCGCTGATCAGACCCGCCAGCATGGGCTCCTGCTGGAGACCTTCTTCGAGCCGGAAACGCATCCCGGCCTCGAAGAGGCGAACGCGACTCTGCTGACGGTTCAGGTTGTGGGTCAGTGTCTGCACCAGGCTGGGCAACAGACTGCTGCGCATGACTGCCAGATCGGCGCTGAGGGGGTTCTGGAGTCGCACCGGCTGCCCCTGCGGGTCGAACAAACGGGCCAGATCCTCCCCGATGAAGCTGTAGGTAATAGCCTCGTGGAAGCCGCGAGCCACCAAAACCTCTTTCAGCGCCGGAAGGCAGATTTGCGCCTCCGGCTGCTCACCCATGGTCAGGCGCATGGGCTGCCCGACGGTCGGCAGACGGTTGTAGCCGTAGATGCGAGCCAGTTCCTCCAGCAGGTCCTCTTCGATGGCGATATCGAAGCGGTAGCTGGGAACCTGGAAGCTCCAACCTTCGGGGCGAGTCTCCAGCAATTCCAAACCGAGGCGGGTGAGGATGTCCACCACCTCCTCGTCAGCCAGTGAGAACCCCAAGCCCTTGGCGATGCGTTCCCGACGCAGAGCCACCTGGCGATCGGCCGGCAGATGTTCCGGCGATTCCTCGACGACCACGGGACCGGGGCTACCGCCCGCAATCTCCGTCAAAAGCTGGGTTGCCCGCTCCATCGCACGCAAGGGAAGTTCGTAATCCACGCCGCGCTCGTAGCGATGAGACGCGTCTGTGTGAAGACCATAACTCCGGGCCGTGCCGGCCATGGCCAGTTGGCTGAAGAATGCGCTTTCCAGGAAAATGTCACGGGTGCTGTCGCTGACAGCACTGCGAGCGCCACCCATAATGCCCGCCAGGGCCACCGGCCCCTGCTCGTCGGTAATCAGCAAAGTGCCCTCTCGCAAATCCACCTGCTGGCCGTCCAGCAACTCAATCGTCTCTCCGGCTTTCGCGAGACGCACGTTGATGCCGCCCACCAACTTGCTCCGGTCGAAGGCATGCATGGGCTGTCCCTGTTCCAGGAGCACATAGTTGGTTACGTCCACCACGCAGTCATGGGGGCGAATCCCGGCCCGGCGCAAGCGTTCCTGCAGCCACAGGGGGCTCGGGCGGGACGGGTCGAGGCCCTCGATGACCCGACCGACATAGCGCGGGCACTGCTCTTTGGCCTCGATGGTGAGCGCCAGCGTGCTTCGGGAAGTTGCGGCAACTGCTGCGAACGCGGGCTCGGTGACCGGCAGACGATTAAGGACTCCGATCTCCCGGGCGATGCCGCGCATGCTCAGACAGTCCCCGCGATTGGGTGTCAAATCCACCTCGATGACCGAGTCGGACAGTTTCAGGTACTCTTCCAGAGCTGTACCTACCGGGGCGTCGCCGGGCAGCTCCCATAGACCGCTGTCATCGTCCCCTGCCTGGAGCTCGGTCTGCGCACAGAGCATTCCCTGGGACTCCACCCCGCGCAGCTTGGCCTTCTTGATCTTGAAGTTGCCCGGCAATACCGCGCCGATAGTGGCGAAGGGCACGCGAATACCCGGCCGGGCATTGGGCGCACCGCAAACCACTTGCAGATTCCCGTCTCCCCCTGCGTTCACCTGGCAAACCTGCAGCTTGTCCGCGTCCGGATGTTGTTCGGCCGCGACAATCTCGCCCACGACGACGCCAGTGAATTCGCCGGCTACCGGCTCGATGGCATCCACTTCCAGGCCCGCCATGGTGAGTTGTTCCGCGAGAGCGGCCGTGTCTATGTCCGGGCTGACCCATTCCCGCAGCCACGATTCGCTAATTTTCATGCAAGCAATCTCCAGATCCACTCGTCAGTTTCCGGATCGCCCCGAAGGTCCGAAAACTTGTGTGGAGGTTCTAAAACTGTTGTAGAAATCTCAAGTCGTTCTCGAAGAACATCCGCAGATCGTTGACGCCGTAGCGCAGCATGGCCAAGCGGTCCGGCCCCATGCCAAAGGCGAATCCGGTGTACTTCTCCGGATCGATGCCGCTGCTGCGGAAGACGTTCGGGTGGACCATGCCGCAGCCCATCACCTCCAGCCAGCCGCTGTTCTTGCACACCCGGCAGCCCTTGCCTGAACAGTTGGTGCACTGGATGTCCACCTCGGCGGAGGGCTCGGTAAAGGGGAAGAACGAGGGACGGAAGCGAACCGGCACGTCCTGCTCGAAAAAGGCCTTCAGAAACTGGTCCACTGTGCCTTTCAGGTCAGCGAAGCTCACCCCCTCGTCCACCACCAGACCTTCGACCTGGTGGAACATGGGGGTGTGGGTCAGATCGGAATCGCAGCGATAGACGCGGCCCGGGCAGATTACCCGCAGCGGCGGCTGCTTGTTTTCCATGGTGTGGACCTGAACTGGCGAGGTATGGGTTCGCAGCACCAGATTACCCAGCCCCGGCTCCACATAGAAGGTGTCATGCATGGCCCGGGCGGGATGGTGCTCGGGGATATTCAAGGCTTCGAAATTGTGATAATCGTCTTCGATTTCGGGCCCTTCTTCCACCGTATAGCCAATGGATGTGAACAGCGCTTCAATACGCTCGATGGTGCGGGTTACCGGGTGCAGAGACCCGTACTCGCCGGCGCGACCCGGCAGGGTCACGTCGATTGTCTCCAATGCGAGCCTCGCTTCAATTGCGGCCGCTTCCAGCGCCTGGCGGCGCTCTTCGATCAAGGCCTGAACCTCCTGCTTGACCTGATTGATTTGCGCGCCCACCCGGGGCCGCTCCTCGGGGCTAAGACCGCCCAGATTCTTGAGCAGGCCGGTGATTTCGCCCTTTTTGCCGAGCAGGGCGACGCGCAGGTTTTCCAGCGCCGTGAGGTCGCTCGCCCCGCCAACCTGCTCCAGGGCTTTTGTTTTCAGATCATCTAAGTTCATTTGAGTCCCTAGTCCCAGTCTGTGGCCGTCGGTCGCCCGCCGGAGGGCAAGGCGCGGGGATGTCTTTTTGCCGATCATAAAACCAAAAACCCATCCCCCTTGACCGTATCCTGAAGATACCGAAAAGGTGATGGGTTTTTGTTGCGCCAGGCGCGATTTGGAAACAATGGGAGCATGCCGGCCCCCACCATCAAACCTGCTTATCCCAAAGCCGCTTTTGCCTGCGCAACCACGCTGGCAAAAGCCGGTTTGTCATGTACTGCCAAGTCGGCCAGAACGCGACGATCCAGCTCGATGTTGGCCTTCTTCAGACCGGCAATCAGCTTGCTGTAGGTCAGGCCTTCAGCGCGGGACTGGGCGTTAATGCGGGTAATCCACAGTGCCCGGAAGTTGCGCTTCTTCGCACGGCGGTCACGGTAGGCATACTGTCCCGCCTTGATAACCGCCTGCTTGGCGACGCGGAATACGCGCGACCGCGCTCCATAGTAGCCCTTGGCAGCTTTTAGTACTTTCTTGTGGCGACGACGCGCCTGAACACCTCGTTTTACACGGGCCATGATTCAATCCTCAAAAATCTGTTCAAAAAGGGATGACCGGAGCTCAATTGGCTCGCAGCATACGATCCACGGATGGCTTGTCAGCCGCATTGACGATGCGGGTACCGCGCAGCTGACGCTTACGCTTGGTGGTCATCTTGGTGAGGATGTGACTTTTGAAGGCCCGCTTGACCTTGTAACCGGCAGCGGTTTTTTTGAAGCGCTTGGCTGCGCCGCTGTGCACTTTAGCTTTTGGCATGGAATAAAACTCCGCAGTGAGAAGCCCTGTTGGCTTCGATTAAAATTCAGAGCAATCAGGCAAGCTAATGGGCCCGGGATGCTCTGCTTGACGGCCTGCCGATGACATGAACCAACGACGGCCGTCCTTCCAGTAACCGCGCCACCCCCGGACGTCCAAACTTCGGACGTCCGACCGGCGACCCGGTTTACTTCTTCTTGCGTGGGGCCATGACCATGATGAGCTGTCGACCTTCCATCTTCGGATATTGCTCGACCGCGGCAATCTCCTCCAGATCGGTCTCGATCCGCTTCATCATTTCCATGCCCAACTCCTGGTGAGCCATTTCCCGCCCGCGAAAGCGGAGCGACACTTTGGCTTTGTCACCATGCTCAAGGAAACGCATCAGGTTGCGCAATTTGACGTTGTAGTCCCCTTCATCCGTTCCGGGACGAAACTTCATTTCCTTGATCTGCTGCTGTTTCTGCTTTTTGCGTGCAGCGGCCTTGGCTTTCTTCGCCTCAAATTGCTCCTTGCCGTAATCCAGTATCTTGCACACTATCGGATCGGCGTCCGGCGCAATCTCGACCAGATCGAGTGATGCCGCTTTAGCGGCCTCCAGTGCTTCATCCAGGGATACGATACCGACCTGCTGGCCGTCCGCTCCTATCAGGCGAACCTGGTCCGCGTTAATCTGGTCGTTTATTCGGGCTTTTTTTAATTTAATGGCCGTTTTCTCCTCTGCACGTTGATGTTTCGGATTCCGCCGGGCTCTGCCCCGGGTCAGGAATCAGCGGACTCCGGCACGCGGCTCTTGTGTGCCAGATCCTGGGTTAACAGATCGATAAATGCCTCTACAGACATGGCCCCGAGGTCGTCGCCGCCCCGAGTGCGTACGGTTACCAGCCCGTCCTCGACCTCTTTATCGCCGAGAACAATCAGGTAGGGAACACGCTGAATGGTGTGCTCGCGGATTTTAAAGCCGATCTTCTCGTTTCTCAAGTCGCAGTTAGCGCGGAAACCCTTGTTTCGCAAGGATTCTTCCACTTTTTTCGCATAATCCGCCTGACGGTCGGTAATGTTGAGGATCAGCACCTGCTCGGGCGCCAGCCAGAACGGGAATGCACCCTCGTAATGCTCGATCAGAATCCCGATAAAGCGCTCGAAGGAGCCGAGAATGGCGCGGTGCAGCATGACCGGCACCTGGCGGGAGCCATCTTCCGCCACGTACTGGGCGTCCAGGCGCCCAGGCATGGAAAAGTCCACCTGAATGGTGCCACACTGCCACACCCGCCCGATGCTGTCCTTCAGCGAGAATTCGATTTTCGGGCCATAGAACGCCCCCTCACCTGGCAGTTCCTCCCAGGGCAGCCCCTTGGCATTCAGGGCATCAGCCAGGGCCTTCTCCGCCCGATCCCAGTCTTCATCACTGCCCACGCGCTTTTCCGGACGGGTGGAGAGCTTGTAAATCAGATTTTCGGCGGCAAAACCGAAGTCCTCGTAGACCTCATGGAGGAAATCAATGAAATCCGCCACTTCCGGCTGAATCTGGGATTCGGTACAGAAAACATGGGCATCGTCCTGGGTAAATCCCCGTACCCGCATGATTCCGTGCAGGGCGCCGGACAACTCATTGCGGTGGCAGGAGCCAAACTCCGCCAGCCGCAGCGGCAGGTCCCGGTAGCTGCGCAGCCCCTGGTTGAACACCTGCACGTGGCAGGGGCAGTTCATGGGCTTCACCGCGAACTGACGCCCTTCCGATTCCACGAGAAACATGTTTTCGCCGAACTTGTCCGCGTGGCCGGACTTCTCCCACAGACTCAGATCGACCACCTGCGGTGTACGGATTTCCTGGTAACCGTGGCGGCGCTGCTGGCCGCGCATGTACTGCTCGATGGTGTTATAGATGGTCCAGCCCTTCGGGTGCCAGAACACCATCCCGGGGGCCTCTTCCTGCATATGGAAGAGGCCGTATTTCTTGCCCAGTTTGCGATGATCGCGCTTTTCCGCTTCTTCGATGCGATGCAGGTAGGCCTTCAGCTCCTTCTTGCTGGACCAGGCGGTACCATAGATGCGCTGGAGCATGGCGTTATTCGAATCGCCACGCCAATACGCACCGGCGACCTTCATCAGTTTGAAGGCCTTGATCTTGCCCGTGGACGGCACATGCGGCCCCCGGCAGAGGTCTTCGAAGTCGCCTTGCCGATAAAGAGAAAGCTCTTCGTCCTCGGGGATATCCTCGATGATCTCCGCTTTGTACTCTTCGCCAATGCTGCGGAAGTAGTCCACGGCTTCGTTGCGGGACAGAACCCGTCGCGAGACCGGAATGTCCGCCTTGGCCAGCTCGGTCATCTTCTTCTCCATGGCCTCGAGATCCTCGGGCGTGAAGGGCCGCTCATAGGCGAAGTCGTAATAGAAGCCGTCCTCGATGACCGGACCGATAGTCACCTGGGCTTCGGGAAAGAGCTCCTTCACCGCCTGCGCCAGCAGGTGAGCTGCCGAGTGACGAAGCACTTCCAGGCCTTCTTTGCTGCGGTCGGTGACGATGGCCAGGCGGGCGTCGTCGGCGATAACGTAGGAAGTGTCAACCTCTTTCCCGTCAACGACGCCTGCCACGGCGGCACTGGCGAGACCGGGACCGATGTCAGCGGCCACATCATGTACGGAAACAGGTTGCGGGAATTGGCGTTGAGAGCCGTCGGGAAGTGTAACAGTGGGCATGATAAGTCCTATTCAGTGGTGACCCCTACCAAAGGCCACGTGACAAGCTGGGCTGAGCCGGACAGGATACAGAATTTTTTCGGGGGATTCACCCCGGGGGCTCCTGCCCCAGGGCTCGTTATCGAGAGCTCTCGACCAAGGGCTCCCTGTCTAGAGCTCTCTATATCCAGGGCTCTCTATATCCAGGGCTCTCTATTCCAGGGAATTGGTAGGCACGATTGGATTCGAACCAACGACCCCCACCATGTCAAGGTGGTGCTCTAACCAACTGAGCTACGTGCCTGTCGCGTATCGCGGAAAGGTCGCGAACTTTAGCAGCGGGTTGGAAGTTTGGCAACTACCAAACGGCGCCGGTTATCTCTGATGCGGTCCCTGGGGTGTGGTCGATCCCGGGATGACAATTGCTGTGCTAGTATTCGCGCTTCGATTGGCCGCACTCCTTCTGATTTTTCCATGGACACGATCCAAGACCCGTCTTCGCTATTCGCCCGATCCAGGGTGGTTACGGCGGCATCCATCTGGATCGCTGTCGGCCTGGCCGCCCTGATCAGCCTGCCGTTGCTGCCAGTCGGCAATTACGCCACTCTCGTCTATTGGCTTTTCTATGCCCCCCTGGTGGCTCTTCTTGCCACTCAATGGCAAGCCTTCACTATGATATGGCGGCAATCCGATGTCCGGTTACGGCTTTACCTGGGTGCACTGCTGCTCTGGCTCATCCTCAGTGCTTCGTGGTCCGAAGCCGCATCCCCCCTGGTGAACGTGGGAGATGCTTTCCGCCACGGTCTGCTGATAGTTCTGTTTCTGGCGGGGATCAGGTATCTCCGGGAGGCGGCTCCCGGGGCTCTCCAGGCCTCTCTGCTGGCAGCCATTTGCATTGTGGCGGTCAGCGGAGTGGCCTCCATGGTCACTCAGTATTACCTGGACGGCACGGAGATCTCCACCAGACTGGGTTCAGTGGGCATACCAGGCTGGCGAGCGGCCGCGAATGAAGTGGTTTCCGGGATCTATTTCGGGATGTTCGGGGTGCTGGCCGCGGGCCTGCTCCTGACCCATCCCCGCCTTCGCCACTCCCTGAAACTCGTTCTGATTATCTGCGCGGTTTGCTGCTGGCTCACGATGTTCGCGACGGGCACTCGCACTGCGATCGTGGCCGTTTCCGCAACCGCTCTTGCGGCACTGGCAGCTCGCGGACACGTTCGAATTGCCACCGTTCTTCTGTTCGCCGCCGCTCTTGGCGCCGCGGCCCTGGCCGCATGGCCCGAATCAGAGTTCCAGGAGTTTTGGATGCGCGGCGGCCTGGGCAGCTGGCGGCCCGAAATCTGGGCCGAATCAATGTCACTCGCGGTCGCTCACCTGCCCTTTGGCGCCGGCCTGTGGAACCCGATGACCCTGGAGGTGATGCGAGATGGCGCGCTGAATGTTCAAAACCACAGCCATAACTTCTATCTGCAGCTGCTCTTCTGGAGCGGCATTCCTGGTCTGGGGCTGTACCTGGCGACCCTGGCGAGAGGCCTGCGCCTGAGCTTGAAGGGCCAGGGGCTGCAACACTTGGGTTTCTACGGGCTCTGCTATTTCAGCGTTGTACAGGTTTTTGATGTTCACGACGTCTTCACGACCCCATCCTATTATTGGCCATGTCTCTGGCTGCCACTGGCTCTTGGCGCGTCTCCAGGCTCGCCCGAAAGCCGGAACAGTTGAACGGCTGAGACTGCACGCCGAGTCCTGCCATTGCTTCGCTTTGAAATGTTGACTCCCCCGAAACGCGCCATTATCATACGCGCCTCTCGAATGGAGCCGAGAATCTTTCTACTCCGCCTTAGCTCAGTTGGTAGAGCAAATGACTGTTAATCATTGGGTCGCTGGTTCGAGCCCAGCAGGCGGAGCCAATTCCTTCATGGTCCCTTTCTCGGGGCCATAGATCACGCAGGGATCGTTCCCGGATCACTGCACCCCCGTGGAACAAGTGGCGAAGCCGAACCCTTGGGCGGACCATAAGCACATAAGTAGGGCCTCGGCCTTCTCATTCGCCAAAGTAGCTCCTATACTCAGTTAATTGGATATAAAAATCACTGGGGACACAATGCTGCGCAGGCTGCTGGAATCTTCGCGGGGGACGAAACGAACCGTATCGCTCGCCTACGACGTGGTCGCGCTGGCCTTCTCTTTTTACGTCGCAATCTGTCTTCGCCTCGGTCGCACGGATATCGAGCTCGGGATTCCGGAGTTGGCGACACTCGCAACCACGATTACAGTCTCCCTGGCCGTGTTTATCCGCCTGGGTCTGTATCGCGCCATTCTCAGGTTCATGGCTCACCAGGCGCTGATCAGCGTTGCTCTGGGTGTACTCGCATCAGCCGCCGCTCTCGCGGCGAGCAGTTTCTTCCTCCATGCCTGGGTCCCTCGTTCCGTTCCAATTATCTACGCTTTTACAGCGCTCTTTTTTGTGGGTACCCCTCGGCTGCTCATGCGCCATATCGTGCTGGTTCTCTATACGGCGCCCGAGGAAGGTGAAGAGCCCGTCATCATCTACGGTGCCGGACACAGCGGCTTCCAACTGGCCAGCGCGTTACAGGGATCCCGCTATCGGGTGGTCGGCCTTGTCGATGACGACCCCCTCCTCCACGGCCGACTGCTGCGCGGCCTGGTCATCCGCGACCCGCGGGACCTGCCGGAAATTGTCCGTAAAAAGCCCATCAAGCATATCCTCCTGGCGTTGGACAACGTGTCGCGCTCCCGTCGCGCAAGCATCGTCAATACGCTCGAACCGCTGGAGATCAGTGTCAAGACAATTCCCGCAATGGATAACATCCTGAGCGGTAAACAGAAGATTGAGGACATCCGTGACGTAGAAGTGGAGGATCTCCTGGGACGGGACCCTGTTGCCCCCGTCCCCGCTCTCATGAACGCTTGCATCGCCCGCAAACACGTGCTGGTAACCGGAGCCGGCGGCTCCATCGGATCCGAGCTGTGTCGTCAGATCCTGAAGCAACATCCCACCCGACTCGTGCTTTTCGACATCAGCGAATTCAACCTTTACCGGGTGGAACAAGAGCTGAATGCCGGTCTTGGCGAGTTGGCCAGCGCCATCGAATTGATACCCATCATCGGCTCGATCCAGAACCGTTCCCATTTCGAATATGTCCTTTCAACATTTTCCATCGATACGGTTTACCACGCGGCCGCCTACAAGCACGTACCGCTGATCGAGCATAACCTGATCGAAGGGGTGCGCAACAACGTATTCGGCACGTGGCATTGCGCGGAAGCCGCAGTATCTGCAGGAGTGGAGTCCTTTGTTCTGATCTCCACCGACAAAGCGGTCCGACCCACGAATATCATGGGCGCGGCAAAACGCCTCGCAGAGCTGGTTTTGCAAGCGATGGCGAAGCGACAGACAACCACGCGATTCACAATGGTCCGATTCGGAAATGTTCTGGGTTCATCCGGTTCGGTTGTGCCCCTGTTCCGACAGCAGATCAAGGATGGCGGCCCGGTTACTGTGACCCACCCTGAAATCATTCGCTATTTCATGACCATTCCCGAAGCCGCCGAACTGGTGATCCAGGCTGGATCCATGGGCAAAGGTGGGGACGTGTTTGTTCTGGACATGGGAAAACCGGTACGCATCGTTGACCTGGCAAAACGAATGATCCATTTATCGGGACTTACGCTTCGCGACGAGGATCACCCCCAGGGGGATATTCAGATAGAGTTCACGGGCCTGCGTCCAGGTGAGAAGCTTTTTGAAGAGCTGTTGGTGGGGGAAGACGTTAGCGGAACAGACCATCCCCGCATCCTGCGCGCTGAAGAACGGGCCATGACCTGGGAGCAGACCGAGTCGGTCCTGACCCAACTCGCCAGAGCATGCGACGAATTCGCGTACGGAAAGATTCGCGACTTGCTGCTCCTGGACCTCGTCGGCTATTGCCCCGAAACTGAGAATCTCCACGACAGTCTGTGGCTCGCCAAGCGCCAGCGTACGGCGACCGAAGGCCTGGTTATTCCGCTCGAATCTGCAACAGCTCGTAAAACGCACCCCGCCTGAAGACCCCCTGCATGCAGCCGCTTCTTATCCGGTCGTTGGACCTTTGTTTATCCGCCGTCGGCATTGTATGCAGCGCTCCGCTGTTCATCGTAATTTCTATCGCGGGTTTGCTCGACACAGGCTCGCCCCTATTCCTTCAACAACGCGTCGGACGCGATCAAAGATCGTTCATCCTCCTGAAATTCAGAACCATGGCGCCAACTACTCAGGCGGTCGCGACCCACTTGGTGGACGCCGACGCCATTACTCCACTGGGGCGCTTGCTCCGCAAAACCAAGCTCGACGAATTGCCGCAACTGGTTAACGTATTGAGGGGCGACATGAGTCTGGTCGGGCCGCGCCCCTGTCTGCCAAGCCAGACCCGCCTGCTGGAAGAACGGGCCAAACGCGGCGTGCTGGACGTGCGTCCGGGCATTACGGGGCTGGCGCAAATCAATGACGTGGACATGTCGACTCCACGCAAACTGGCTCGCTATGACCAGGTCATGGTCAAAAACATGCGCTTGTCGCTCTACTGCAAGCTGATCCTGTCGACGCTTGTTGGAAGAGGCTTGGGGGATCGGGTTCGCGGTAAGGGCCGGAACCTCAGCAGTTGAATGTGAAAGTGATGCGGAGCTCACGGCGATTCGAACCAGCCGGAGCTCCTTTGCGGAACGTCATCTGCGACCGACAGAGTAGTAGGTAATGCCGCGCTTCTGCATCTGTTTCGGGTCATAGAGATTGCGCCCGTCGAAAACCACTGCGCTGTTGAGGCACTCGGTAATCAGGTCGTAGTCCGGCGCCCGGAACTCCTTCCACTCGGTAACAATCACGAGTCCGTCGGCGTTCTTCAGGGCTGCCTCTTTGGTTCCCACCAGATTGAGGTCGTCCCGATTTCCGTAGATGTTCTGGCACTCCCGCATGGCTTCGGGGTCATAGGCATTAACCCTGGCACCGGCTGCCCAAAGCGATTCCATCAACACTCTGGACGCCGCTTCGCGCATGTCGTCGGTATTCGGCTTGAATGACAAGCCCCAGAACGCAAATGTTCGACCGGTGAGATCGTCGCCAAAATGAGCGATAATTTTGTCGAAAAGAATTTTTTTCTGACGGTTGTTGCGACTCTCGACCGATTTCAGAATGCTGGGCTCAAATTCCTTTTCTTCGGCGGCGTGGATCAAAGCACGCACGTCCTTCGGAAAACACGATCCGCCGTAGCCCAGCCCCGGATAAATAAACTGGTAGCCAATACGGGGATCACTCCCTATGCCTTGCCGCACCATTTCGACGTCGGCGCCGAAGATTTCGGCCAGATTGGCCATCTCGTTCATAAAGCTGATCTTCGTGGCCAACATGCAGTTGGCGGCATATTTGGTTAGCTCCGCACTGCGGACATCCATCATGATGATTTTTTCGTGGCTGCGGCTGAACGGCGCGTAAAGCTCCCGCATGACCTCTTCGACGGCCTTTGAATCCGTACCGATGACAATACGGTCCGGCTTCATGCAATCGGCAATGGCTGCACCTTCCTTCAGAAACTCGGGGTTTGAGACGACGTCAAATGCCGGTGTTGCGCCGCCGCGTTCCGCGAGTACAGCATCAATGGCGGCACGGACCTTGTCCGCCGTTCCCACCGGGACGGTGGACTTGTTGATAACAATCTTGTGGTCTTGCATATGACGGCCGATGGTCTCGGCGACACTCAAGACGTAGCGAAGATCGGCGGACCCGTCGCCGTTGGACGGGGTGCCGACGGCAATAAACTGAACCCGCCCGTGGTTCACACCGACCTCCGCTTCCGTGGTGAAATTCAGGCGTCCGGCACTGATATTCTCCTTCACAATGGATTCCAGACCTGGCTCATAGATCGGAATCTCGCCATCCTTCAACCGTTTGATTTTTTCGGCATCCACGTCCACGCAAAGAACGTTGTGACCTACCTCGGACAAACACGCCGCCTGTACCAGTCCGACGTAGCCCACCCCAAAAACGCTTATTTTCATTTCCTGTATCTCCTGACGATCTGACGTCTAATGGAAGTATCCCTTTCACTTGCTTGATCTTCATCTTTGTCCCGCTGAACCTCGGGCAGTTCCATCGACTACCAGCGGGATAAAGAAAAAGCAGTTATCCACTTCGGCAGGCGCCCGCCTTTATGGAGGCTCGAATATCGACAAACCTCTGTGGCGAAAAGGTTCATAACGCATCGAGTTCTGATAACGGCACCTGCACCGGTCGCGGTGAGCTGAGGAGGTCAAGAAGGATAATGCACCGCTGCTCCCCACTTTCGGCCTCAAAGATGCCCTGCAGGCCAGCCATTGGCCCTGATTTGAACCGCACCTTCTGTCCTCTGGCAAACCGGGGTACATCCCGGTATCGAGCTTCCAAAGCTTTCAGATCCTCGATCAAGAACTCCGGGGCCCTGGCGATGTTCGTACCGAAGCGGACAAATCCAAGGACGCCGCGCGTGGACCTCACTTTACCCATAGCCGTTCTGTCAGCGTCCTCGGGCACGAAAAGATAGCCGGGAAAAAGCGGTTCTGCAGCTCCGGTCTTCCGCGTCAGCATCGGCAGATACACCTGAATGGACTGATTTTCCAGGTTTTCCTTGGCGCGAAGTTCCTGGCGAGCTTTACTTTTCAGGAGATACCAATTCATTGCAATTCCGGTTCAGATCCCAAATCAGCCTGGCCACGCGGCGGACACTTGTTTCAGGAGTCCCTGATTTCACAGAGCACCCTTTGAAGTTCGCGGCGCCAGTCGTCCGCAACCAAGCCTAGCATCTCCTCGCCGCGCCTGCCGTCAAGACATGTGTTGGCCGGACGCTTCGCTGGTGTCGAAAAATCCGCGCTGGTGATGGGGTGCACATGAACCGGAGATATCATCCCAAGATCTACGGATTCCCCCGCGATGGCGCCGGCGAAGTCATACCAGCTTGCACAGGGTCGACCGGAAAAGTGGTAGGTTCCCCAGGGTAGTTCGCCCCCCGCCCGATAACGCTCCGCCACCGCCAGCAAGGCGGCGGCGATCCCCCGTGCGGAAGTGGGCGCTCCCTTTTGATTATCGACAATGCGCAGGGGCCCGCCGCCCCTGGCCAGACGCAGGACGGTCTTCACGAAGTTGTTTCCGTGACTGCCAAACACCCAGCTGGTTCTCAGAATCACATGCCGGGCAAGGGCCCGGCGGACCGCGTCCTCGCCCGCGAGCTTGCTCCTGCCGTAGACGTTCAGCGGGTTGACCGCGTCGCCTTCCCGGTAGGGGATGCTGCTCGCTCCATCGAAGACGTAATCCGTCGAGATGTGGAGCAGCGGGATCCCAAGCTTTGCACAGGCCTCGGCCAGAAAACCCGGCCCATCGCCATTGATCGCGAAGGCCAGTTCGGGCTCCTGCTCCGCCTTGTCCACAGCCGTGTAAGCGGCCCCGTTGATCACGATGGACGCGGAGGAAGCCGCCAGCCGCTGCGCCACGGCCTCCCTATCGGAAATGTCCAGTTCATCCCGTCCCAGGGCAACGAGAGGCAAACCCTGCTCTTTCGCCAGGCGCTGAACTTCCCAACCCACCTGGCCGTTGGCGCCGGTCAGCAGGATGCTCATAAGTCCAGTTGCTCAAAATTGAGACCGGCCCGGTCCTTGGCCGATAAGATGGGCGCTTTAACCGGCCAGTCAACACCGATGACCGGATCATCCCATCTCAGGCAAGCTTCGTCGGCCGGGTCGTAGTAGTCCGTGCACTTGTACTCGAAATCGGCGTGCTCACTGAGAACAAGGAAGCCGTGGGCGAAGCCCGGCGGTACCCACAATTGCCTGTAGTTGGATTCGGAAAGGACCTCCCCGACCCACTGCTTGAAGGTGGGCGAAGTGGGCCGCAGATCCACGGCCACGTCGAACACTTCGCCGCGCACCACCCGCACCAGTTTCCCCTGGGGCCGCCGCCTCTGGAAGTGCAGGCCGCGGAGCACGCCGCCGCCTGAGCGCGAGTAATTGTCCTGAACGAAGGGCAACTCGATGCCAGCCTCTTTTCGATAGCGTTCCGCCTGAAAGGTCTCCAGAAAGAAGCCCCGGTCATCGCCGAAGACTTTCGGGACGATCACTTTGACTTCAGGGATGCTCGTAGCGAAAACTTCCATCAGGCCTCCTCCAGAACCCGCTGGAGATACTCTCCGTACCCCGTTTTGCCCAGGGCTCTTGCCTGCTCAGCAAGCATCTCGGCAGAGATCCAGCCGGCGCGGAACGCGATCTCTTCGAGGCACCCCACTTTGAGGCCTTGCCGGTGTTCGATAGTCTGCACGAATTGACTGGCAGCGAGCAGTGAGTCGTGAGTACCCGTGTCCAGCCAGGCGAACCCGCGTCCCAGCAATTCAACGTTCAACTCCCCGAGTTCCAGATATTTGCGGTTTACATCAGTGATTTCCAATTCCCCGCGGGCCGAGGGCTTGATCTGGCGGGCGATGTCCACCACACGGTTGTCATAGAAGTAGAGCCCGGTCACCGCGAATCGGGACTTGGGCCGGGCGGGCTTTTCTTCGATGCTGATGACCCGCCCGTCCCGGTCGAACTCCACCACACCGAAGCGGGAGGGGTCGCTCACCTGATATCCGAATACGGTCGCGCCGCTTTCCTGAGCGACCGCTGACGTGAGATTGTCGGTGAAATGATGACCATAGAAGACGTTGTCACCGAGGATGAGGCTGACGGAGTCCTCGCCGATAAAGTCGGCGCCGATCAAGAAGGCCTGAGCCAGACCATCGGGCGATGGTTGGCTGGCATAGCTGAGCTGTAGCCCAAATTGACTGCCCTCGCCCAGTAGTTGCCGATAGTTGGGCAGATCATCAGGGGTCGAGATAATGAGAATCTCACGAATCCCCGCCAGCATCAGCACCGACAGGGGATAGTAGATCATCGGCTTGTCGTAAACGGGCAGCAACTGCTTGGATATACCGCGAGTGATTGGGTGCAAGCGGGTGCCGGAGCCCCCGGCCAATACAATGCCTTTCATGGTGACGTGCCTTTATGTTTATTTCTCGATCAACCCGATCCGCTGCCTCTGATAACTGCCATCCTGAATGGCTCGACACCAGGGTCCATTGTCCAGGTACCACTGTACGGTTTTGCGCAATCCGGTATCGAAGCTCTCGGCCGGAATCCAGCCCAACTCCCGTTGCATTCTGGATGCATCGATTGCATAACGCTGATCGTGACCCGGGCGATCCGCAACATGCGTGATCAGATCTCGATAATTGTGCAGCCCCGCCGGCTTGACGGGAACCAGTTCCTCCAGCAGAGCGCAGATACTTGCAACCACTTCGATGTTCTTCTTTTCGTTGTGGCCGCCGATGTTATAGGTTTCGCCGATTTTACCCTTCTCGAGCACTTTGCACAGGGCACGAGCGTGGTCTTCCACATATAACCAGTCGCGTATTTGCTGCCCTTCGCCGTAAACGGGCAGCGGTTTGCCCTCCAGTGCATTGAGAATCATCAGGGGAATAAGCTTTTCCGGAAACTGGAACGGCCCGTAATTGTTGGAACAGTTGGTCACCAGCACCGGTAGGCCGTAGGTCCGGTGCCAGGCACGAACCAGGTGATCCGAAGAGGCCTTGGAGGCGGAGTACGGGCTGCTTGGCGCATACGGAGTCGATTCGGTGAAGAGCGCATCGCTGCCGTGGAGGTCGCCGTAGACCTCGTCCGTGCTTATGTGGTGGAATCGAAAGCCGTCACCGATCGTCTCCCAGTGGCGGCGTGCTGCTTCCAGCAGCGTGTAGGTTCCCAGAATATTGGTCTGGATGAATGCCGAGGGCCCTTCGATGGACCGGTCCACGTGGCTCTCGGCCGCCAGGTGCATGACAGCGTCCGGCTGGTACTCCGTAAAAACTCGCTCCACCTCCCGCTCATCACAGATATCCACCTTCTCGAAACAGTATCGACTGTCCTCTTCCGCCCCCGGAAGCGAGGCGAGGTTGCCCGCATAAGTGAGCTTGTCGACGTTGATGACCGAATGGGTTGTGTCGGCGAGAAGGTGTCGGATGACGGCCGAGCCAATGAAGCCGGCGCCGCCGGTAATCAGTATTTTCACGTTTTCCAGGTCCAGTGGCGTATTGCAGGGTGGGCAAGTCTAACGGAATGCACTGCTGGAATGAACACGACGCCCGCTGGCGTCTTATTCGCCCTCTACCCCACGGATGGCTTTTACCGTGTTCCACGACTTGCAGCTGGGACAAAGCCAATGCAGTTGATTGCCGGTAAATCCGCAGTGCTCACAGCGATAGGCAGGCTTGCTGACGATAATCTGATCGATCAATTCCTTGAGAAGCCGAAGGTTCTCCTGCGCCTTCTCCTTGCTGTGGTTCACATAAAAATCGAGCAGCCGGCTGACTCCACGCACGGAGGGCCGGGATTTGAGCTGGGTACCAATGAAGCTCGCCGCCGCCATATCCCCCTGAGTCTGACGAATGCGCTCGGTCAGCTCCAGGATGATGGAGTTGCTTGGATATTCGCTCTGCAGTTGCAGCAGAAACTTCTGCAAGCCCTGGTAATCACCCAGCTGCTCATGACATTTCACAAACAGCGGCAGGGCCTCCACCAGAAAATCCGCGTCCTGGGAAGGGATTTTTTTGAGAATCTTGAGCGCTTCGCGGCCGTGGCCGAGCTGGTACTCCAATTGCCCCCAAAGCAGGCTGGCACGAACCAGGTTCTTGTCGTAGCCAAGCGCGGATTTGAGGTAGCGCCGGGCGGTCAGGAAGTCATTTCGCCCCATGGCCTGCTCGGCGAGCTCACAGCAGAAATGGGCCTGCGCGCAGCGCCATTTGGCGGGCACCTTCGCGAACCCGGTGCCGAAGCGGCGCCCCACCAGTTGCTCCACCGCATTGATGGCTTTTTCCCACTCCTGCTCGTCCCGGTAGATCTCCACCAATCCTTCCAGGCACGTGTCCCGCAATTCCGGAGACTGCTCCACCAGCTCCTGAAAAAGGCGCTCCGCCCGGTCCAGCAGACCGGCCTTCACATAGTCACGCGCCAGTTCCAACTGCGCATGGTGTTGCTGCGACGGGGGGAGTCCGGGCCGGGCCAGAAGGTTCTGATGGATGCGGATTGCACGGTCCACTTCCCCCTGGCGGCGCAGCAGATTGCCGAGGGCCAGATGGGTTTCGAGGGTATCGCTGTTGACCTCCAGCGCCCGGATGAAGGTATCGATCGCTGCATCCGGCTGTTCGTTCAACAGCTGATTGAGCCCCTTAAAGTAGTTGCGATCGAAGGCGCCGGCGAGATCGTCCCCAGCTCGAGTACGGGTACCCCGCCGCCCCAGGAAGTAGCCAATGGCGATGGCCACAACCAGCAGGAGGAGCATGAATAGGTCGGACATCAGTCTACTCGAGAGCCTGCCTCTCAGGTCAGGGCTTGTTAGTCGCGCAGTGCGGCTGTACGGAGCTTCGCCACTTCCTGCTCACAACGGTTGAGCTTGCGCTGCAAGGAAAGCGATTTACTGCGAATCCTGATGTAGCTCAGGAGACTCAGAAGATAGCCAGCGACGCCCCCCAGCAACAATACAATGAACAGCCATGCACCCAGATTCAGGCTCGGCAATGATATTCCCATTAACGTGGGGCTGACGAGCTGGTTGTTCTCCGAGCTGATCCACCAGCCGAGGCCCATGACTACTACAGCAATAATAGCACTTGCAATGACTTTGATTTTTGTCATAGGGACACAGATTTCCGGGAACAGAAGTCAACGTACTCTACCACAGGCTGATCCCTGGCAGGCTGGCAATAAGGGGGCGGAAAAAGGTGGGCGGGTCCGTGCGGTGCAGATTATTGCGCCTGCAGACTGTTGTTGACCCGATCGCGCATCTCCTTCCCCGGCTTGAAATGAGGGACGTATTTGCCGGCGAGTTCCACGGAGTCCCCGGTCTTGGGATTGCGCCCGATGCGGGGAGCCCGATAATGAAGTGAAAAGCTGCCAAAACCGCGGATTTCGATCCTCTCGCCAGAGGCCAGTACCTGGGACATATGGTCGAGCATGAGTTTTACCGCCAGCTCGACGTCCTTGGTCGGCAACTGGTCCTGCCTCTCGGCTATACGTTCGATCAATTCTGATTTGGTCATCGCTCGCCTTCCTGCAGAATCATTAGTCAACCCCGCGAATTGACTTAGCCTATCGGAATTCAGGAGGGATGCCAAGTCTTTGATTTGGAAAAGAAAGTAGCTTGTGCGTGGTCCCTATGCCGGAGCCGCCGTCCGCCCCGCTGGGGCCAGTAGGCGAAGGAGCCCCTGAGCGCAGAGGGTGATGCCTCGGAGCGGCAAGTGCAAAACGTGAGCAAACGGGAGTACAGTCGCGACGGCTGCAGGGCGCCGCCTGGCCAACTGGTCCAGGGGCGATTTACGACGGGCGAAAAAAAAGCAGCTCCCGAGGGAGCTGCTTTCATTTTCCGAAGTTGCCGAAGATCACTACTTCTGACTTTCCATTTGCGCCTTGATAAGGTCACCGATGGTGGTCGGAGAAGATTGCTCTTCCTCTTTGGCCGCGTGTTCCTTCACGGCTTCTTTCTCATCATGGAAATCCTTGGCCTTGATGGAAAGAATAATCGTGCGGTTCTTGCGGTCCACGTTGGTGATCTTGGCTTCCACTTCGTCGCCGACGCTCAGCGCGTTACGGGCATCTTCCACCCGGTCACGGCTGATTTCAGACGCCTTCAGGCTGCCTTCGATGTCTTCGGCCAGAGTGATCACGGCACCCTTCGCGTCAACTTCCTTCACAGTACCTTTGACGATGGAGTTCTTGTCGTTCTCCGCAACGTACTCGGAGAAAGGATCGCTCTCCAGCTGCTTGATACCGAGAGAGATGCGCTCACGCTCCGGATCGATCGCCAGGATGACGGTTTCGATTTCGTCGCCCTTCTTGTACTTGCGCACGGCTTCTTCGCCGGGCTCGTTCCAGGAGATATCAGAAAGGTGAACCAGACCATCGATTCCGCCTTCCAGGCCAATGAAGATCCCAAAGTCGGTGATAGACTTGATCTTGCCAGTGATCTTCGCGCCTTTGGCGTACTGTCGTCCGAATGCATCCCAGGGATTTTCCTGGCACTGCTTGATACCCAGGGAAATACGACGACGCTCTTCGTCGATGTCCAGGACCATTACTTCTACTTCGTCACCAACATTCACCACCTTGGACGGGTGGATGTTCTTGTTGGTCCAGTCCATCTCGGACACGTGAACGAGGCCTTCCACGCCCTCTTCCAGCTCCGCAAAGCACCCGTAGTCGGTCAGATTCGTGACGCGGGCGTTGACGCGGGTGCCTTCCGGATAGCGGCTGGTGATCTGAACCCAGGGATCTTCACCCAGTTGCTTCAGGCCCAGCGAGACGCGGTTGCGTTCACGGTCGAACTTCAACACCTTCACGTCAATCTCATCGCCAACATTGACGATTTCGCTCGGGTGCTTGATGCGCTTCCAGGCCATATCGGTGATGTGCAGCAGACCGTCAACGCCACCCAGGTCCACGAAGGCGCCGTAATCGGTGAGGTTCTTGACGATACCCTTGATGGTCTGACCTTCCTGCAGGTTGGCGAGCAGTTCTTCACGCTCCTCGGAATTCGCCTGCTCCAGCACAGCACGTCGGGATACCACGACGTTGTTGCGCTTCTGGTCCAGTTTGATGACCTTGAAATCAAGCTCTTTGCCTTCCAGATGCGCGGTTTCGCGAACCGGACGCACGTCGACCAGAGATCCGGGCAGGAAGGCGCGAATGCCGGACACGTCGACTGTGAAGCCACCCTTCACCTTGCCGTTGATCACGCCTTTGACCACTTCATCTGCCTTATTGGCAGCTTCCAGTACTTTCCAGGCTTCCGCGCGCTTGGCTTTTTCACGGGAGAGGCGGGTTGCACCAAAGCCATCTTCAACCGCTTCCAGCGCGACCTGGACTTCGTCGCCCACCTGGAGCTCAAGCTCACCGTCAGCGTTGTAAAACTGCTGGGCCGGGATGACACCTTCGGACTTGAGGCCTGCGTGCACAGTGACCCAGTCACGATCCACGTCGATAACCACGCCGGTCACAATGGAGCCCGGCTGCATTTCGACGGTTTTCAAACTCTCTTCAAAGAGATCTGCAAAGCTTTCGCTCATGAACTTACCTATAGTGTATTCAGCACAGAACCACGGAGCCGCGTAACCGGACGGTTATCGCCAACCGCGTCGAACTGCTCTTACCGTGCAGCCAGATTGCACGGGCCTATTAACGATTACTCAGGATCGACAATTCTGGCCACGTCGATACTGAGCATTCCGAACACGTACTGCTGTGCGATTTTGGTGACCGCTGCTGCCGGATCGGCGACCGGCGGTGCAGGATTTATTCGCTGGGGGGAGTGATTCCCCGTTGGGCGGCGTAATCCAGGACCCGATCAAGCACTTCGACAATCGAGAGCCGCGTACTATCCAGGATCAGGGCATCATCGGCGGGTTTTAGGGGTGAAACAGCACGCTGGCTATCACGTTCGTCGCGCGCCTGGATGTCCTTCAGCAGGGCGCGAAGGCTAACAGATTCACCCTTTTCCAGCAACTGATTATAGCGGCGCTGCGCGCGCTCCTCGGCGCTCGCGGTCAGGAAAATTTTCACATCCGCAGTGGGGAAAACCGTGGTCCCCATATCCCGTCCGTCGGCCACCAGACCGGGAGGCCGCTGGAAGCCCTTCTGCAGCTCCAGCAGGGCCGCTCGCACCGCCGGGTGTGCAGCAACGGTGGACGAACCCAGGCTCATGTCTTCCTTGCGAATGGCGTCAGTCGCATCCTCACCGTCGAGCAGAATCGTCGCACGACCGCCATCCGTCTCGAACTTTACGTCCAGCCCGGCAGCGACCCGGGCGACGGCCGCCTCGTCCGCCCAATCCACATTGCGCTTGCGTGCCGCCAGTGCGGTCAAACGGTAGAGCGCGCCACTGTCCAGAAAGTTGAACCCGAGCTTCCGGGCCACGAGTTGGGAGATGGTGCCCTTGCCGGAGCCGCTCGGACCATCGATCGTGATGACCGGTGCTGTCTCGAGTGTCTGCTGCATGAGTTAAACCCCCGCCTGCAAGGAGCGAATAATGTCCTGGCAGGCAGCGCCAGGATCGCGGGCGGCGGTAATTGGCCTGCCAATAACCAGAAAGTCACTGCCGGCCGCCGCGGCTTCCGGTGGAGTCATGGTGCGCCGCTGGTCGGCCGCTTCGGTCCCGGCGGGTCGAATGCCCGGAGTGACGAGCGTGAACTCCTTTCCCAACTCCGATTTCAGTATGGGCGCCTCGCGTGCCGAACAGACCACCCCGTCCAGCCCGCATTGCCGGGCCAGCCCGGCGAGCGCCAGGACCTGATCGTCCGGGGAACGAGCCACTCCGGCCTGTTCAAGATCGTCGCGGGCCATGCTCGTGAGCACCGTGACGGCGATCAGCAAGGGTCGTTGAGAGAAGGGCTCGAGGGCCTCGCGGGCCGCTGTCATCATTCGCTCGCCGCCGCTTGCGTGTACATTGACCATCCACACGCCCAGATCCGCAGCCGCCCGGGCAGCCTGCGCCACCGTGTTGGGAATGTCGTGATATTTCAGGTCCAGGAACACCTCGAAGCCCCGATACTGCAGCTGCTCAACCACTCCCGGGCCAGCCCGAGTGAACAGTTCGTTGCCAACTTTCAATCGGACCTGACCCGGATCCAGCTGCTCGACCAGGGCGGTGCAGGCTTCGACGCTATCGAAGTCCAGGGCGACAATCAGGGGCGATTTTGACATCGGGTGCTTACCTCGAACCAGAACGGCGGCCATTGTAGGGCGATACATCGCTGCTCGCCAGTGCGCAACCTCCGCTTGCACACGATCATCCAATATGTAACAGTGCTTATATATTTTCTGAGGAGGCGTCTATTCATGACTTCAAGACTGGGCACGCAGCTAAGGCGCCTTGTTGAGCTGCTGGACGGCGACCTTGAGGCAATTTATAGAGCGCAACACATGTCCGGCTATCGTCCCCGATATACCCCCGTCGTGCGCGCGCTCCAGCAGCTCGGCCCCGCAACCATCAAGCGCATCGCGGAATATTCCGGAACCAGCCACTCGGCGGCAAGCCAGACGGTGGCTCAGATGCAGCGGGGCGGTCTGGTAACGACACACACCGGCCTCGACGCGCGGGAGCGCCTCGTCTCAATGACACCTGCGTTGCGGAAACTTATACCCAAGCTGCAGTTGCAGTGGCAAGCCACCAGTGCAGCGGCAACTGATCTGGAAGAGGAAATCGGGATCGGGCTGAGCGGGATATTGGACACCATGATAAGGGCCTTGGAAGAAGAGCCCTTCAGCGCTCGAATCGAGCGGCACATTGGACAGACGAAAGGGAAAACAGAATGAAACGATGGCTCATGACTATGATGATAATAGCGGTCCCCGCCATGGCCGCTGGTGAACCACCACATGCGGATGTCGTCGCCGCTGTAGCAGATCACATGGAGGCAGACTACGTGTTCGCGGAAACCGGCGCTGAAGTGGCCGACGAGCTGCGTGCCCGGCTACGGCGCGGCGAATACAACCGTTACGCAGATGCCGCATCGCTCGCCGAAAAGATTGCCAGGGATCTGCAAGAGCTGGCCGGTGTTGGCCATCTCATGCTCGAGTACAGTGCAACACCGCTCTCGGACGACCCTGACAACAGCGAGTTCAATGAGGCACAGAACGAGCGTTACTATGGCGCACATCTTAATTTTGGTTTCCGCAAAGTGGAGATCCTGGAGCCCAACATAGGTCTGCTCGAGTTGGGAGTGTTCGCACCGGTAGAAATGGGGGGCGACACCGCCGTTGCCGCGATGCATTTTCTTGCCCACACGCAGGCACTCGTCATTGACCTTCGCGCCAATGGTGGCGGACACCCCGAAATGGTAAATCTGCTGGCCGCCTACCTGTTGCCACCCGGAAGTCACCAGTTGAGCGGTTACTATTCGCGCTCCGATGACACGCTGACGCAAAACCCGGTACAAAGCTATGTGCCCGGCCCGCGTTATGGCGAAAATAAAGCGCTATTTATCCTGGTATCGGAAAAAACGTTTTCTGCCGCCGAGAACTTTGCCTACGATCTCCAAGCGCTAGGGCGGGCGACTATTGTAGGGGAACCGAGTGGTGGCGGTGCGCACCCCTTCGAGTACACTCGCATCAGCCCGCATTTTGTGCTCTGGCTGGAGAAAGGCCGTTCGCTGAATCCCATCACAGGCTCTAACTGGCAAGGAATAGGCGTCAAGCCCGACGTTCAGGTGCGCGCTGAAGACGCGCTCGAAAAGGCAGTCCAGCTGGCTAAGGAGTCCTTGATCAGATAGCGCCAGTGACAAAGCGACACACCTTCGTCCGGACAGGTCACATTGCCATCCATCCCCGGCAGAGTCCCGGAGCACATCTGTTTGACGCTCCTGAGGTTAAAACTGAAAAAGCCCGGCACAACCGGGCTTTTTCGAACTGTTTAATACGCGATAATCAGAACAGTATACGGTCGCGATTGCTTTCGAGGGTCGCCTGACCGATTCCCTTGATCTCGAGCAGCTGTTCAGCAGAGGTAAACTTTCCGTTGGCCTCCCGCCAGGCCACAATGGCCTCGGCGCGCTTGATACCCACCCGATGCAAGGCAGCGGAAATCGCTTTGGCATCAGCCTCGTTGATGTTCACGCGCTCAACGACGGCCATTACATTGCCCTGCCCCTCATCGGCCTTCTCCGCCGCAAAGGACGGCAGGCAACCCAAAGCCAGAACCACTGCAGCAACCAAAGAAACAACCTGTTTCATAGCACTTTCTCCCTGTGGAAGTAATTGATTGGTTATGGTGCTCGATCAGTAATGCCTTGCCCCAAGCGAGTGCTGCTCACTTTAGGGCGCGAACGTGGAGCGGGCTACTGGGAGAAGGCTGGAAAACAGGTAGGAAACCGGGGATGCAGGACGTAGGACAAGGATTACAACAAGCGCGAGCCCTGGCGGTGGCTACTTGACCACACGCAGGCTCGGGCGCCCTTTGGGACCTGTCTCGTCCCCACCAGAGGGCGGCGGCGGTTCGCGATCGGGTTCAGGCTCAAAAATCATACCCTGGCCGTTTTCACGGGCATAGATGCCGAGCACCGAACCACAGGGGACAAAGATATCAGTCGGCACCCCTCCGAATCGGGCATTGAAGGTAATCACTTCATTGCCCAGCTGGAGGTCCTTCACCGCCGTGGGTGATACATTCAGGACGATTTGCCCGTCCTTGTTCACAAAGGTTTGAGGTACTGAAACTCCCTCGCCGTGCCCGTCCACCAGCAGGTAGGGTGTGCTGTCATTATCGACAATCCACTGATACAGGGCGCGGATGAGGTAGGGCCGACTGGATGACATGGAGGTTGGCATTGAGCTCATGATCGCAACAACTTCGCAGTGAATGGACAGCTCTGGCCATTACGCAAATTACACGCAATTCTGCGGCCAGGTGCTGATTCTGAGCGGCGCCTGTTCCGCAGGCTCACGAGGCCCGCATTTCCCTTTCGTATTCGGTAAGGCTCTGGCGGAACGAATCCCTGGTAAAGAGCCGCTCCATGTACTGCTCCAGGGGCCGGGTTTGCTTGGTCTTCGGGAGCTTGATTTCAAGGGCATCCAATCGCCACAGGATCGGGGCGAGGCAACAGTCCACAATGGTGAACTCTTCGCTCATGAAGAAGGGCTTTTCCTGGAAGATGGGGGTGATCGGCAGCAAGCTGTTCAGGAGCTCCTTCCGGCACTTTTCCAGAGTCCCTTTGTCGGCGCCTCGAACAAGCGTATCCACCAGGGGACACCAATCGCGTTCAATCCGGTACATCCAGAGCCGACTCTGGGCCCGGGCAACCGGGTACACGGGTAACAGCGGGGGATGGGGAAAGCGCTCGTCCAGATACTCCATCATGACCTTGGTCTCATAGAGCACCAGATCCCGGTCTACAAGGGTCGGCAGGGAGTTGTAGGGGTTGAGCTCGGAGACTTCTTCAGGAATGTCAGTGGGCTCCACGTCAATGATGTCCACCGATACACCCTTTTCGGCCAACACAATACGCACCCGGTGGCTGTAGTGGTCGCGCCCGTCGGAGAAGTACGTCATGGCCGAACGCTTTGTGACAACACCCATTTGAGATCACCTGTAGAAGAAGATCGGCTTTTCCATGCCGATGCGCTCAAAAATCCCTGGAGCTGAGGGCAGAACAGGGCCGATGGCCCTGCACTGCTGGTCCTAATAGAGGCGCGTGAGCGCGACAGCGCCTAGTGGATATCCCGCCAGTACTCGCGATCCAGAAGGATTGCGAAAACCAGGAACGCCGCGAGAAACAAGAGCACATAGACTCCGGTATGCTTGCGATCCTCAGCGCCCGGATCGGATACATATTCGAGATAGTTTACCAGATCGTAGATAGCCTGATCGAATTCCTCCGGGCTCATCGTCCCTTCGATGTCACCGCTGGGCTCCAGTTCACCGCAGAAATCCATCACCTCCTGACCATTCTCGTCCAGGACGGGATTGCCGTGGCCATCCAACTTCGGCGCTGGTGCGCACTCCATCAGCCCCTGTAGCTCAACCATTGCATGAGGCATCGCCACATTCTCGAACACGCGGTTGTTGACACCTACGGCGCGAGAATCATCCTTGTAGAAGTTTCGCAGGTAGGTGTAAACCCACTCCGGAGAGCGTAGACGGGTTTCCAGACTGAGGTCCGGCGGTGCGGTGCCAAACCAGGCCTTCGCTTCAACCGGGTCCATGGAGTTCTCCATCAGGTCGCCGATCTTCTTGGTGGTGGGGACGATGGTCTCCACCATCACTTCCGGCGGCACTCCCAGGTCATCCGCCACCCGTCCATAACGGGAGTATTTCAGGGCATGACAGCTGTAACAGAAGTTGTCGAACCACTTGGCGCCCCGCTGCAGCGACTCCTTGTCGCTGAGGTCCGCCTTGAATTCATCGCAGGGAATGGCCCCGCAGTCGTAAGCGGCCTCGGCACCCACGGCCTTCAGCGGCACAAAGGACAGAACCGCCACCAGCAGCACGCCGCCCAGGGTCATCCACAGAGGCAGGCCTTTCATGCGCAGACGCTCGGGTTCCGGGAAGGTTTTTTCCCGTGCTGTCCAGAACGGCATACCGATGAAGTAGGCGAAGTACAGGAAGGTACAGAACTGTGCGAGCAGTGTGCGCCCCTCTGTAGGCGCCTTCACGCCCAGCACGCCGAGAATGATGAACGCAGCCGCAAACACCATCAGCGCGATTCGGCTGAACCAGCCCTTGTAGCGGATGGACTTCACTTTGCTTCGATCCAGCCACGGCAGAACGAACAGAATGGCGATCGCCGCGGCCATGACCACAAAGCCCAGGAACTTGGAGTTCAGCGGACCAATGTCGATGGTGATCGCACGCAGCATTGAATAGAAGGGCGTGAAATACCAGACGGGCGCGATATGCTCTGGAGTCTTCAGGTTATTTGCCGGTTCGAAGTTTGCGTACTCCAGGAAGTAACCGCCCATCTCCGGCATGAAGAAGATGATGAAGCAGAACGCGAACAGGAAGACAACCACGCCCACGAGATCGTGCAGGGGCAGGTAGTACGGGAAGAAGGGTACGCCGTCTTTCGGAATACCGTTCTCATCCTTGTTCTTCTTGATTTCCACACCATCGGGGTTGTTGGAACCCACTTCGTGCAAGGCCAGGATGTGCAGGAAGACCAACAGAATCAGGACGATGGGCAGAGCCACCACGTGCAGCGCAAAGAAGCGGTTCAACGTGATGCCGGAAATCAGGTAATCACCGCGGATCCACTGAACCAGGTCCTCGCCCACAACCGGAATGGCGCCGAACAGGGATACGATCACCTGCGCGCCCCAGTAGGACATGTTGCCCCAGGGCAGGATGTAGCCCAGGAAGGCTTCCGCCATCAGCGCCACATAGATGGTCATGCCGAAGATCCACAGCAACTCGCGCGGAGCCCGGTAGGAGCCGTACAGGAGGCCACGGAACATATGCAGATACACCACCACAAAGAAGGCCGAGGCCCCGGTGGAGTGCATGTAACGCAGAATATCGCCGAACGGCACGTCCCGCATGATGTACTCAACGGACGCGAAGGCATCTTCTGCCGTGGGTACATAGTTCATGGTGAGCCAGATGCCGGTCAGCAGCTGATTGACCAGAACCAGGAGCGAGAGAACACCGAAGATGTACCAGAAATTGAAGTTCTTGGGAGCGTAGTACTTCGCCATGTGCGTGTCCCACGCACGCTGAACGGGCAAGCGATCGTCGATCCAACCCCACAAATCGGATAACCACTGGGTCATGCGCTTGCCTCCTCTGAATCCAAACCAATGACAAGCACGTTGTCACTCTCAAAATAATAGGGAGGAACCTCCAGGTTCGTCGGCGCCGGTACGCCCTTGAATACGCGTCCCGCAAGGTCGAACATGGAACCGTGGCAAGGGCAGAAGAAGCCGCCGTACCATGGGTCCCGGTCGGTGGCGTGGTTGATGTCCCAATACTGGGGCACACAGCCCAAGTGGGTACAGATCGCCTTGAAGACCATGATTTCCGGCCGCTCTTCCCGCGCCCGGTATGGGTTCTGGGCGTAATCCGGCTGCTGGGCCGCTTCGTCGGAAGCGGGATCCCTGAGCTCATCAGTCAACTGATCCAGGTTTTCCAGCGTCTGTTGTGAACGACGCACGATGAAAATCGGGAAACCTCGCCATTCGACCTGGGTCATGGCATCGGGCTCGAGCTTCCCGATGTCGATCTTGACCGGCGCACCGGCCGCTTCGGCCTTGGCGCTCGGGTTCCAGGACCCGATGAACGGCACGGCGGCTCCGACTACTCCGACGGCGCCCACTACGGTGGTGGACACTGTCAGGAATCGACGCCGTTGTTCGTTGACTCCGTCATTGCTCATGACGTTTATCTCCCATTACAGCGATGTAAAACAACAAGTAGATGCTTGCCCTTGGCGGAAGCTCGCCCAGAATGGCGCCCCAAAAAACCGCAACATGGTAAAGAAATTGCCTGTCACTGACAACAACAGTGGCCAATAAAACCTTCCTTCGGAAGCCTCAACTCCCAGCAGAAAGGCCAGTCGTGCGGTTAGCGGGCCCTCGCGCGAGGTCAAATTTCAGACACAAAAAAACGCCCAGCCAGCATATAGCATGGGCGTTTTCCTGGCACATTCAGTATAGCGAACGTGCGCGGACTGCCTCCGGAGGCGCCAATTAGCGCTTGGAGTACTGCGGACGCTTGCGGGCTTTGCGCAGCCCCACTTTCTTACGCTCCACCTCACGGGCATCGCGAGTCACATAGCCGGCGCTGCGCAAGGTGGGTCGAAGGTTTTCATCATAGCTGATCAGGGCACGGGTCAAGCCGTGGCGAATGGCACCGGCCTGGCCGAAGCTGCCGCCGCCGCGAACCGTTACCTTGATGTCAAACTTGTCAGTCAGGTCAGCCAGTTCGAGGGGCTGACGAACGATCATTCGGGCCACTTCCCGCCCGAAGTAGTCGTCCAGAGTGCGACCATTAACGGAGATGTTGCCCTGCCCCTGGGTGATGAAAACCCGCGCGCTGGAGGTTTTGCGACGACCCGTACCGTAGTATTGAGTATCAGCCATTTATGAAGCCCATTATCAACATTGAAGGCCCCACATGTGGAGCCTTGATTTAAATTTCTACTGGATGTTCAGCTCTTGCGGCTGCTGTGCGGCATGAGGATGCTCGCTTCCCGCATAGATCTTCAGTTTTCTGAACATGGCGCGTCCCAACGGACCGCGGGGCAGCATGCCCTTGACCGCGGACTGAATGGTTCGCTCCGGCGCTTTCTCCACCAGCTCATTGAAGCTCATGGATTTCAGGCCACCCGGATATCCGCTGTGCCGATGGTACATCTTGTCCCGCGCCTTGTTGCCGGTAACCCGTACCTGGGCAGCATTGATCACGACGATGTAATCGCCGGTATCGACATGGGGGGTGTATTCGGGCTTATGCTTGCCACGGAGGCGGCTTGCAATCTCGGCCGCCATTCGGCCCAGGGTCTTGCCGGCCGCATCGATGACGTACCAGTCCCGCTTGACCGTTTCAGGCTTAGCACTGATCGTTTTCATGAAAATCCTGCCTTACACATTAAGGAGTTCCCCTAGGGGAGGGCCTTCCCAGAAAAGAGCGCGAATACTACATAAGCCCCTGCCGCATTTCAAGGACTTAGAGCCCTCACAGCGGATACTTTTCCGCCCCGACCATCTGGCGAGCCGCAGCGCCCAGCCGTATGGACCGCGCGGGCCGGTCCGACCGGGCTTTCCGCCCCCGATCTCAAGGTCTGTGGGCCCGAGCCAGATAATCGTGGCTCTGCATCTCCAGCAGCCGGCTGGCCGTTCGTTCGAACTCGAAGCGAAGGCGGGTACCCGTGTACAGGCTCTCCAACGGCCCGGCAGCGGAAAGAACCAGCTTTACGTTCCGATCGTAAAACTCATCCACGAGATTGATGAACCGCCGCGCCTGATCGTCAATGGCAGCGGTAAAGATCGGGACATTGGAGATCAGCACGGTGTGAAACTCCCGAGCCAGCTCAATATAGTCGTTCTGGGAACGCGGGCCGTCGCAAATGGCAGGGAAATCGAACCAGGCTACGTCATCTGCCACGCAGCGGGCCTTGATCGGCCGACCTTCGACCTCCAGGGTCGCAGAGTGTTGTACGGTCACCTGCTCAGGGGTGAGGTTCGCAAAGCTGTTGCTGAGGCTTTCGTCGGCCCGGGTGTCGAGCGGGCAATGGTAGAGCTCGGCCTTCTCCAGAGCGCGGAGCCGGTAGTCCGTCGGACTGTCCACGTGCACGACCCGGGTATGCCGCTGGATAAGGGCGATGGCCGGGAGAAAACGCTCTCGCTGCAGGCCGTCCTTGTAGAGCAGGTCCGGGGTGATGTTGGAAGTGGCCACCAGGCAAACTCCCCGCCGGAACAGGGCCTGCAGCAGATTTCCCAGAATCATCGCATCGGTAATGTCCGACACAAAAAATTCATCGAAACAGATTATTCGCGCCTCGCGACTCAAACGATCGGCCACCTGCTCCAGGGGGTCCGAATGTCCGGCAAGGGACTTGAGTTCCTGGTGAATGCGCCTCATAAAGCGATGAAAGTGAGCCCGCATCTTGTTTTCGAACGGCAGGCTCTCGAAGAACACGTCCATCAGATAGGTCTTTCCGCGCCCCACTCCGCCCCAGAGGTAAAGGCCGCGCTCAGGTTCGATGGGCCTGGCTGACAGGAACGGCAGAAAGCGCAAACCTCGCTTTGGTTCCGGCCTGCGCACTAAACGCTCATATAGATCCTGAAGGTGGTCTACGACTTGTTCCTGGGCCGGATCGGGAAGGAAGCCCGGCTGCAGCAGGTCGCTCTGGTAACGCTCTTTGGGTGTCATCGAAGCAGATCTCACGGCCCGCGATCCGGGGCCAGACTACAAAATGGCGGCCACTTTAGCGGTCCGCTGGAACGGGGGCAAGACGAGGCGGCGGATTGCGTCCCCGCCGGCGGCACCCAGCGCACCCGGAAACGACCCGAAACTCCGCCCCGGGGAATCCGTATACTACCCGAAGGGCAGAACGCAACGATCAAGGAGATTTATGGTTACGACGACTGCTGCAGTACTGTTTTCCCTGTTGTCCCTGGCGGCCGGACTGGTGGCGGGCGCTCTGCTCTGGCGCGCTTTCGGGCCTCACGAAGACCGCAACCGCGACCTGGAGCGACGGCTTGAAGATGCCGAGCAGCGATTCGGTGACTACCAGACCCAGGTCACGGAGCATTTCGTCGAAACCTCCCGACGGGTCAACGAACTCACCCGCAATTACCGGGACGTGCATGAATATCTCGCCAGTAGTGCAGTTCGCCTCAGCAATCCCGCGGTTGGCCAGGACCTCCGGGAAGCGGCTCGCCTCGATGACCAGTCCGGCTCCGCGGAGACGCCCGTGGCAAGTGACTACACCACGGGAGCATCCGGCGATACTACCGGGCCGCAGATGCCCGACCAGTCGCGCCCCCGGGAGGGGAAGTGACGCAAACTCCCGCTGTTTCACATTGGGTGATCACCGGGCTTACCGTATAATCGACTGTGTTTCAGTCCTCTTCGGAGCACATTGTGGCCCTCAAACGGTTCCTTAATTTCGCGGGCTGGCCCGCGGCGACCGGCATGCTGGCAGCACTGCTGGTGCTGCTGCTTGCCCCGCAGCTGGGCAAGCAGCAGCCGGACCTCAACGGGGGGCAGGACGCCGGCTTCGGCTTCGCCCACCTGAGCCCCTCCCAGGACTGGTCGGGGCCCGTGTCCTATGCGGCAGCCGTGCGCCGGGCCGCCCCCGCCGTGGTCAATATCTACACCAGCCGCCGCTCCCGAAGCCGGCACCCTTTCTTTGACGATCCGGTGATCCGCGAACTTTTCAATTTCGCCGACCGGCCCCAGCAGCAACAAATGATGACGATTCTCGGCTCGGGGGTAATCGTCAGTGAGCAGGGTTACATCCTCACCAACAACCACGTCATCGAGGGCGCCGACGAAATCATTGTGCAATTGCACGATGGCCGCGAGTCCAAGGCCACTCCCGTCGGCGCTCACGCGGACAGCGACCTTGCCGTTCTGAAAATCGAATTGGACGAGCTCACCGCGATCAACATCGGCATGCCGGACCAGGCCCAGGTGGGTGATGTGGTATTGGCCATAGGCAACCCGTTTGGCGTGGGGCAGTCTGTCAGCCAGGGGATCATCAGCGCCACCAGCCGCCTCAGCAAAACCCAGAAGGGGCTGCAGAGCTTTATTCAGACCGATGCGGCAATTAATCCGGGTAACTCGGGCGGCGCCCTGGTGGACGTTTACGGCAACCTGCTCGGAATCAATACGGCCATCGTCGGCGGGAACTACTCGGGAGATTCGGTGGGGATCGGCTTTGCCATTCCGGCCAGTATCGCGATGGCCGCACTGGAAGAAATCATCGAATACAGCCGCACGGTACGCGGCTACCTGGGCGTGGCCGTGGGGGTCCTGACCCCGCAATTGGCCAAATCCCTCAACCTGAGTTTCACCGCGGGCTTTCTGATCTACGAAATCGATGTCAACAGCCCTGCCCATCGCGCCGGCCTGCTGCCGGGAGATGTGATTACCCGGGTCAACGACCAGGTGTTCGAAGACGGAACTCTGATCGCATCGGAACTCAGTGGCGCCAAGCCCGGGGAATCGGTGGAGATCGAAGTCTGGCGCCAGGGCGCTCCCCAGGTGATCCACGTCACCGTAGGGCTTGCCTCGGCGGTCAGCTAGTCCTCCTTCACCCGATATTCCGCCGAGCGGGCATGGGCCTCCAGGGATTCGCTGCGCGCGAGAACGGAGGCCACCCGACCGAGGCGGGACGCCGCTTCCGGCGAGCAGTAAATGACGGACGAGCGCTTCTGGAAGTCGTAAACCCCCAAAGGAGACGAAAAGCGCGCGGTGCCCGAGGTGGGCAGCACGTGATTGGGGCCTGCGCAGTAATCGCCAAGTGCTTCGGCCGTGTAACGCCCCATGAAGATTGCTCCTGCATTGCGGACCTGCGGCAGCAGCGCCTCCGGGTCTTCCACCGATAACTCCAGGTGTTCCGGTGCGATTCTGTTGCTCAATGTCAGCGCTTCATCCACGCCGGCCACCTGAATCAGGGCACCCCGCCCCGCCAGGGATTTGCGGGTAATTTCCTCGCGCTGCAGGGTGGGCACCAGTTTCTCCAGGCTGTCGGCCACCTGCCGCAGAAACTCCCCGTCGGGGGAAATCAGAATCGACTGCGCGTTCTCGTCGTGCTCGGCCTGGGAACAGAGATCCATGGCAATCCAGTCCGGATCGGTTTTGCCATCGCAGATGATCAGGATCTCTGAAGGTCCGGCGATCATGTCAATGGCCACCTGGCCGAAAACCTGACGCTTGGCGGTGGCAACAAACACGTTGCCGGGCCCTACAATCTTGTCCACGGCCGGTACCGACTCCGTCCCGTAGGCCAGGGCTGCAACCGCCTGGGCTCCCCCGATGGTAAACACCCGTTCGACGCCGGCGATGGCGGCTGCGGCGAGAACCATTTCGTTCACCTCGCCATCAGGTGTGGGAGAGACCATCACGACCTCATCAACACCCGCCACCTGCGCGGGGATCGCGTTCATCAGCACGGACGAGGGATAGGTCGCCTTGCCGCCGGGAACGTACAGGCCGACCCGGGCCATGGGTGTGATGCGCTGGCCCAGAACCGTTCCGTCCGCCTCCCGGTAGTGCCACGATTCCGTCAACTGATGCTGGTGATAGTCCCGAATGCGTGTGGCCGCGGCCTCGAGTGCGCGGCGCTGCTCAGGCGATATCTGCTCGAGGGCTTGCTGAAGCCGCAGCTTCTGAATCACCAGGTCCGAAAACCGGTCGACGCTGAGACGGTCGAAGCGATTGCTGTAATCGATCACCGCCGCATCGCCACGCCGGCGCACGTCGGCAATAATGGCTTTCACCGCATCGTCCACGGCGGTCTCTGCGCCCTCCTCAAAGGCGAGCAGGGACTGAAGTCGCTCCTCGAAGTCCGGGTCCGCAGCGTTCAATAACTTGATGATTGGCGTCTGGCTCATTCGGGTTCCCTATCAACGCGTTCAGGCAACAGCCCGGGCGAATCCGTCCAGCAGGTCCTGAATGAGATCGTGTTTCATTTTCATGGAGGCCTTGTTGACGATCACCCGGGAACTCACATCGGCGATGTGCTCGCGGGGCTCCAGGCCATTGGCTTTCAGGGTGTTGCCTGTGTCCACGATGTCCACGATCTCATCGGCCAGATCCATGATCGGAGCCAGCTCCATGGCCCCATAGAGCTTGATGATGTCCGCCTGGCGGCCCTGACCGGCGTAATACTGCTTGGCGATGTTCACAAATTTGGTGGCGACCTTGATTCGCCCCGGCGGAGCCGCCCGATCTTTCAAACCTGCGGTCATCAAGCGGCAACGCGCAATGCCAAGGTCCAGGGGTTCATAAATTCCGGTACTGCCATGCTCCAGCAGCATGTCCTTGCCGGCAATGCCCAGGTCCGCCGCTCCGAACTCCACATAGGTGGTGACGTCACTGCCCCGCAGTACCAGCAACTCAACATGCTGCTGGTTGGTGGGAAAAATGAGCTTGCGGCTTTTGCTGATATCCTCCGCCGGGGTGATGCCGGCGGAGGCCAGAATGGGCAGTGTTTCTTCGAGAATGCGCCCCTTGGTAAGGGCGAGGGTGATTTTTTCCATAGCGAGTCGTTCTTGATCAGGTCGCGGGGAGGCACCGGAGCACCTGAATACCATACATCAGTCCGGTACGCGGCGAATGTTCGCTCCCAGCAACTGGAGCTTCTCCTCGATGCATTCGTAACCACGGTCGATGTGGTAGATGCGATCCACCACCGTCTGCCCTTCGGCAACCAGACCGGCTATCACCAGGCTGGCGGACGCGCGCAGGTCCGTGGCCATCACGGGCGCTCCCCGCAGGCGTTCCACACCGGTGACGATCGCGGTGCTGCCCTCGAGCACGATCTTCGCACCCATGCGGTTCAATTCGTTTACCTGAATCAACCGGTTCTCGAAGATGGTTTCGGTGACCGCGCCCGTGCCCTCGGAAACGGCATTCATGGCGGTAAACTGCGCCTGCATGTCGGTCGGGAACGCCGGGTAGGGAGCCGTACGAAGATTGACCGCCTTAGGCCGGTTGCCGCGCATATCCAGCGCAATCCAGTCTTTGCCGGTATCGATGTAGGCTCCTGCCTCTTCCAGCTTCAGCAGCACGGACTCCAGGAGGTCCTCTCGGGTGTCCTTGAGGTGAATACGCCCGCCGGAAGCGGCCGCTGCGGTCAGATAGGTGCCGGTTTCGATCCGGTCGGGCATCACCCCGTATTCACAACCCTGGAGACGCTCGACCCCATGAATGGTCAGCGTCGCCGTTCCGATGCCTTCAATATTGGCGCCCATGGCCACCAGACAATTGGCCAGATCCACCACCTCCGGCTCTCGCGCGGCGTTTTCCAGCACAGTTTTGCCGTCCGCCAGCACCGCAGCCATCATCAGGTTTTCCGTGCCTCCCACGGTAACGGTGTCCATGAGGATGTGCGCGCCCTTCAGGCGGCCTTTGACCTTGGCTCGGATGTAACCCGCGTCTACCACCACCTCGGCACCCATGGCCTCCAGGCCGCGCAGGTGGATATCCACCGGGCGACTGCCAATGGCGCAGCCGCCCGGGAACGAAACATCCGCGCTACCGAAGCGGGCCAGCAGAGGGCCCAGGACCAGAATGGAGGCGCGCATGGTCTTCACCAGGTCGTACGGTGCGGAAAAATCGGTGATTGTGGTCGGATCCACCTCCACCCGCATTTTTTCGTGAATGGTTACGCTGACGCCCATGCAGCGCAGCAGTGCGAGCATGGTGGTGATGTCGTTGAGATGCGGCAGGTTGCTGACGTGCATGGGACCGTCCGCCAACAGCGTGGCCGCCAGAATGGGCAGCCCCGAGTTCTTTGCGCCGGAAATGCGGATTTCGCCGTCAAGGCGTGCGCCGCCCGTGATGATTAGTTTATCCATGGGAACCCCGGAGATATTGAACCCGAACGCGGATTCAGGATTGTGCTTGCTGCCATTCAGCGGGCGTGAAGGTTTTCATGTGAACGGCATGGATGCGACCGTCGGCGATCGCCTCATTGAGCGCCCCATACACCAGCTGCTGCTTTTTCACAGTGTTCAGCCCTTCAAACCGGGCGCTGACCACAGCCACGCTGACATGGCTGCCATCCACCTGGACCCGGGATTCACTGTCCGGGATATGGGTTTTGAGCAATGCTTGAATTTCTCCAGCTTCCACGGGCGCCTCTTTCAATTGCGGTACATTTTGGGCGCGGTAGTTTACCTCAGAAGCCGCCGGGACACATCCGGTAATGGCGGGAACCGGAAGTGTGTCGTAACTTTCCGCGTGAGAGGAATATCGGAGAGGGTGGCGGCCCCGGAGGGGCCGCGGTTTTCTGGTCCTCAGACGGTCCAGTTGGCGATGGTGGCTTCGATGTCGCCCTGATTCTGGTTCATGGCATTCTCGAACTGACCCCGGAACGCTTTGCCCAGGTTCACGCCGTTGAGGATCATGTTGGTGACCTTCCACTCACCGTCCCGGTTGAGCTTGGTTGTGAATGCGAGGCGATGGGTGGAGTCGCCATTGCTGACATTCAGCCATACGCCAACGGTGCGCTTTCCGCTCACATCTTCCTCCGGGGGCACGACCGTAATGTCATAGTTGCCGTAGCTCGCCAGGCCCTTGGCGTAGGTGTTCACGAGACTGCGTTTGAAAACCTCGGCGAAGCGCTGGCGCTGCTCGGGGGAGGCCTGTTTACCGTGCTTGCCCATGACTCCTCGCGCGATATAGTCGAAGTCCACTACCGGCTCGAGAACTCCGCGGACAGCAGCGATGTACTGGTCACTCCCACCCTCCTGCTCGAGTTCGTTCTTACTCCGTATAACCTCAACCAGTTCGTCCTTGACCTCCTCGGCGAACTCGTGGGCCGACTTCTCAGACTCGGGCTGAGCTGCTGCCAGCGAGCCGAATGCAAGGAGCCCGACGAAGCCGGCAAAGGCCAACAGGCGTCCGGCGCCGTGCCGCAACGCCCTGTTTGTGCGAATCCACTGTACTGAACCCATCATCGACTCCTTTAAGACAATTCAAGAATGCTGACTGTTAGAGCGGGAATCCACCCGGGAGTTTGCTCCGCCTCCCGCCCACTTGCCAGGCTGTGCTCGAGCGCACTATACCAATAAACCGGATCGAGTCACATTGCGAGTCGTCGGCCGCGTCTGAGGGGCGAATTCTTCGCACTCAGTGCTGGAGGGCCGTATAATGCCGACCCAATCCAGCATTCAGCCAGGCGACTAATGGATAAAGAGCAGTTTATCAGGGTGGGCCAGCGCACGGTAAACATCGAGCGCGACGCCATTGCCGCCCTCGCGGGCAAGATTGACGACCAGTTCTATCTGGCCTGTAAAGCCATACTCGACTGCAGTGGTCGAGTCATTGTGACCGGAATGGGCAAATCCCATCACATCGGGGGCAAAATCGCGGCCACTCTGGCGAGCACCGGCACCCCCGCATTTTTTGTTCACCCGGGTGAGGCCAGCCATGGGGACCTGGGCATGATCACCAAAACCGATCTGGTGATTGCCATCTCCTACTCAGGCAGCTCGTCGGAGATTCTGATGCTCCTGCCCCTGCTCAAGCGCATGGGCGTGCCGCTGGTCAGCATGACCGGCAACCCGAACTCTCCCCTCGCCCGCGCGGCGGATTATCGACTGAATGTCGCCATCGACGCGGAGGCCTGCCCGCTGGATCTGGCGCCCACGTCCAGCACAACCTGTGCACTGGTCATGGGGGATGCGCTTGCGGTGGCGCTGCTCGAAGCGCGGGGATTTACGGCCGAGGACTTTGCCTTCTCTCATCCCGGTGGCGCTCTGGGTCGCAAGCTGCTGGTAAAGGTCGAGGATCTGATGCATCGCGGCGCCGAAATCCCCCAGGTCAATCGGGACACCCTGCTTCCCTCCGCACTGGTGGTCATGACCGAGAAAGGGCTGGGGCTTACCACGGTTGTGGACGAAGAAGGCGAGCTGATCGGAATCTTTACCGACGGCGACTTGCGGCGCAGCGTCGATCACGGGGTGGATATCAACCACGCCTCGATCGGCGACGTCATGACGAGCAAGCCGAAAACTGTGCACAAGGAGATGCTCGCAGCCGAAGCACTTGGTCTCATGGAAGACCGGAAGATCACCGCCCTGGTCGTGGAAGAAGACCACCACCCGATCGGCATCATCCACATGCACGACATTCTGCGTGCAGGCGTACTATAAATATTTCCCCCAAGGTTTCTCCACAACATGAGCGAAATCACAGCGGATCTCGCAGCACGCGCGGAAAAGATCAAACTCCTGCTTCTGGATGTGGACGGCGTCCTCACGGCAGGCCAGTTGTACTTCTCGAACAGCGGCGAAGAACTTAAAGCCTTCCATATTCTCGATGGCCTTGGCATCAAGCAATTGCAGCAAAGCGGGGTGAAGGTTGGCATTATCACCGGGCGGGAGAGCGCGCTGGTGGCCCGCCGCGCGGGGGAACTCAGCGTGGAGATCCTCGTCCAGAAGAGCCCCGACAAGCTGCAAGCACTTCGGAAGATCGCTGACCAGGAAGGGCTGACCCTCGATCAGGTTGCCTTCATGGGCGACGATTATCCCGACCTGCCGCCCATTCTCGCGGTCGGGCTGGGGCTGACCACGGCCAATGCCCACCCGGAAGTCAGCGCCCGCTGCCACTGGCAGAGCAAGCGCCGTGGGGGGGACGGGGCCGTGCGGGAGGTTTGCGATCTGATCATGCAAGCCCAGGGAACCTACCAGGCCGCTCTGGAGAAATATCTTGGCTGAGGCAGACGCAGGCAATCCCCGCAAACCGGGCCTGCCCCGCCACTGGCTGACGATAGCCGCGGTTCTGGGGCTGATCGCGGTCAGCGTTCTGCTCCTGGACTCGCCACCCGAGGTTTTTCAACCGGATGCGACTCTCGCTGGGCCGCCGGACGTGCAGATGACCGGCTATCTAACGGGTGTCCGGACCGTGCAGTACAACGCAGCCGGAGAGGTCGAGTATCGCTTCACCACAGACCGGATGTCTCATTTTCAGCCGGCCGGCGAGACCGATTCCGAAGCGGCCTACACCGCGATTGAAGCACCCTTCTTCACTTTCTATCCCGGTGGCACCGCGCCGTGGTACACCAGTGCCCGGCAAGGTCGCTCCAGTGCAAACGGCGACCTCGTTCTGCTGCAGGAAGACGTGCGGGTCTGGCAGGAAGGCCCCGCCGGGCCCACCGTAATCACCACCAGCGAGCTGTTGATCCATCCCCAAACGCAAGTGGCCGAAACCGATCAATTTGTTATCATGACCAACCCGCGCAGCGTTGCCCGCGGCACGGGCATGCGAGCCGACCTGGAACAGGAAAACTTTGCCATTCTTTCCGAAGGTAGCACGATTTATGAGCCCAACCCTTAAACAAGCGGCAGCACCCCTGCTCTGCCTGGCTCTCGTCTGCGCCGGTCCGCCGCTCGCCTTCGGATTACCCACCGACTCCCAGCAGCAAATCAACCTGAGCTTCGACACCTCGAACCTGGATCTCAAGAAAGGCGTTGCGGTGTATCAGGGCAACGTCAAACTGACTCAGGGCTCCTTGCGCATCGAATCCGACGAGCTGGTTGTGCACCGAAAAGGTGAAGTCATTGAAAAGGTTATTGCCACTGGCTCGCCCGCAATCTTCGAACAGCAGCCCGAGCCGGACCAGGCTCCGGTAATTGCTCAGGGCAAGCGGATCGAATATGAACTCCAGGCCCAGGTGGAGACCGTTGCTGTGGTCGACGATGCGGTCGTGGAACAGGCAGGGATCGTCTCCCGTTGCGAGCGGATAGAGTTCAATCTCACGGAGTCTACCGCGAAAATGATGGGGTCATGCGTTACCGAGCGTCCGGCCCAACCGGCTGGAAACACTCCCTCGCCGACCAACGGGCTCTGAGCTTCATGCCTCGATTGTACGCCAGCCACCTGGCCAAGAGTTACAAGGGACGCGAAGTGGTATCCGATGTGTCCCTCGAGGTGAATACCGGCGAGATCGTCGGGCTGCTCGGGCCCAACGGGGCCGGTAAAACCACCTGCTTCTACATGATCGCCGGACTGATCAAGCCCCTGCGCGGGTCAGTCATGATCGACGAGCTGGATATTACCCGCTTTGCCATGCACGACCGGGCCAGAGCCGGCCTGGGCTACCTGCCCCAGGAAGCTTCGGTTTTTCGCAAATTGAGCGTGCAGGACAACATCCTGTCCATCCTGGAAACACGCCAGGGGTTAAACCGTAAACAGCGTCTGGCAAAGACCGATGAACTGCTGCGGGAATTCAATATCACTCACCTGCGCGGCAGCAAGGGGATGGCGCTTTCAGGCGGCGAACGGCGCCGGGTGGAAATAGCCCGCGCGCTGGCCACTGATCCCGAATTCATTTTGCTGGACGAACCCTTCGCAGGGGTCGACCCCATCTCAGTCCACGACATCAAGCAGATCATTGAACACTTGAAACTAAGGGGCATCGGCGTCCTCATAACCGACCACAACGTGCGCGATACCCTGGACATCTGCGAGCGGGCCTATATCGTCAGCGAGGGTCAGCTCATCGAATCGGGCAATCCGGAAGCGGTGCTTGGCAACCCCAAGGTTCGCGAAGTCTACCTTGGCCAGAACTTCCGACTCTGAGCCCCTACCCTCTCCTGAAAAGTTGGCGCGTACAGGCATACATATTGCTTGTCAAAGGCGTCCTCCCGTTGTAGCCTGTCCAGACAGCTAGACCGGCAACTCACTCACGCCTCAGGGCGTATCCATACAAACTGTCCGATCTACTTGCGGCGGGCCGGTCTCATATCGACTGGCTCCCGGCGAGGGGGATGTCTACGCGCTGCTCTTCGAGCTGGCGGAGGCTGGACACATGAGAGAATTTGCAGAGGTAGTTGCAAGAATGATGTTGTTGTCTTTTGAAGTATTCAGCGGCGATCAGACAAAACGGGGTTGCGAACAGACATGAAACAGTCTCTGCAACTCAAACTCGGCCAGCAGCTCACCATGACACCACAGTTGCAGCAGGCAATTCGCCTGCTGCAACTTTCCACCCTCGATCTCCAGCAGGAAATCCAGGACGCGCTGGACTCCAACCCCATGCTGGAAGTCACGGAAGAAGAAGGCAACGAGGGCGGCGACTCCCAGAAGAACACGGAGACCTCCGAGGAGTATCAGGCCCGCGACGAAGCCAGCCCTGATCTCTCGGAAAAAGACCTCAATAGCAGTGATTGGGAATCGGACATCCCCAACGACCTGCCCGTGGATACCAGCTGGGATGAAATCTACCAGCCCACCTCCACGCCCAACTCCTCCGGGTCCGGCGAAAACGACGATTTCGATTTCGAGTCCCGCCGCAGCAGCACCGAATCACTGTTTGACCACTTGATGTGGCAACTGAACCTGACGCCCATGTCCGATCAGGATCGGGTCATCGCCATGGCCATTGTCGATGCAGTGGGCCCCAACGGCATACTCACCAGCAATATCAACGATATCTACAGCGGCCTCATCGAATCCATTGAAGATCTGGAACTCGACGAAGTGGAAGCGGTATTGCACCGGGTTCAGCAGTTTGATCCTCCCGGCGTTGCAGCGCACGATTTGCAGGAGTGCCTGCTGATTCAACTGCGCCAACTGCCCTCGGACACCCCCTATCTGAAGGAAGCGATGACCGTGGTCAGGGATCACCTGACCCTGCTTGGTTCCCGCGATTACAAGCAATTGATGCGCAAGACCAAACTCAAGGAACCGGAACTGCGCGATACCATTTTGCTGATTCAGCAGCTCAACCCGCGGCCCGGTGACCTGATCAACTCCGGCGACACGGAATACGTCGTACCCGACGTATTTGTGAGCAAGGAAGAAGACCGCTGGGCCGTCCGTCTCAATCCCGAGATTGCCCCCAAGATTCGCATCAATCCCGAATACGCGAGCCTGATCAAGCGTGCGGACAGCAGTAGCGACAATACCTTTTTGCGCGATAACCTTCAGGAGGCACGCTGGTTCCTGAAAAGTTTACAAAGTCGCAATGAGACTCTGCTCCGGGTTGCGAGCTGTATCGTGGAAAAGCAGCGGGGATTTCTCGACTACGGCGCCGAAGCCATGAAGCCGCTGGTATTGCACGACGTGGCGGAAGCAGTGGGCATGCACGAGTCCACCATCTCCCGAGTGACCACCCAGAAGTATATGCATACTCCCCAGGGCATCTTCGAACTCAAGTACTTTTTCTCCAGCCACGTGAGCACGGACACAGGCGGTGAATGTTCCTCCACGGCTATCCGGGCCATCATCAAAAAGCTCATTGTTGCGGAAAACCCCCGCAAGCCCCTGAGCGACAGCAAGATTGCGGAACTGTTGGCGGAGCAAGGGATTCAGGTCGCCCGGCGCACCATCGCCAAATACCGGGAATCCTTGTCCATCCCCCCCTCGAACGAGCGCAAACGGCTCGTGTGAATCGGGCGTTTTCGTTCCGCTTCCCACCCCCGACCTGCCCCCAACGCCTCTCCTCTTGGGAGGGGCGAGGGAGTCTGCTAACATCTGTTGAGGTAGAGCAAGTAAACTGACGAAACGGTGCAGACAAGTACGCAGTATTTGCTAATCTAGGGTCGAGGCCCGCCCCTTCACGGCAGGATCTGACCAACGTTCAGCAGGAGCGACACTATGCAGATCAACACCAGCGGTCACCAGCTTGACCTGACTCCCGCAATCAAGGATTACACCGAAAGCAAGCTGCAGAAGCTGGAACGCCACAATGACCGCATAACCAGCGTTAACGTCATCCTTTCGGTGGACAAGCTGGAGCAAAAAGCGGAAGCTACCGTCCACGCCAGCGGCAAGGACTTTTTCGCGGACGCCAGCGCCGATGACCTGTACGCAGCCATCGATCTGCTTTCCGACAAACTGGACCGCCAGCTGATCAAACACAAGGAAAAACTGAACAACTTCCGTTAGCCGGGCTGGTCAACACCCACTGCCCGCCCTGAGCGATGTCGACTATGGAACTCAGCACACTCATTAGCCCTTCCCGTTGCCGCAATCGCATCCAGGGGGGCAGCAAAAAGCGCGTTCTGGAGCTCGCGGCGCGATTGATTGCCGCCGATTACCCGGCGCTGGACGCCGATGAACTTTTCCGGCAGCTCATTGCCCGCGAGCGCCTGGGCTCCACCGGGATCGGTAACGGCATCGCCATTCCCCATTGCCGGGTCGAGAACTGTGCCAACGCCGTGGGCGGTATCATCACCCTGGAGGAAGCCGTTGACTTCGAAGCGGTGGACGACGCGCCGGTGGATATCGTTTTCGTTCTCCTCGTACCCAACGAGGCACAAGAGCAGCATCTGCAGATTCTGGCAGCACTCGCCCAGGCTTTCGGACAGTCTGAAAACCTGCAGCAGCTCCGGGCCGCCGAAAGCGACCAGGCCCTCTACGACCGCACCGTTGCGGTTTTTTCCACCGTCAAGTGAGAGATTCAACGGCCCGTGTACGGACCGCCAGTGGCGGCCCAACCCAAGTCGCCCCTGCCGGGATCGCCGAAACAGTGCTGGGATATCCGGAGGTTCCCTAAATCCGCGCGGTCCCCTAAACTTGACCGTCGGACTGATTGATGTCCGAGAGCTGTCTTGATTCAGGATTCACAGGAAGCGGAGCAATGCGACTCGTCGTCATCAGTGGTCATTCGGGTTCCGGCAAGAGTACGGCCCTTCACGTGCTGGAGGACGCCGGTTTTACGTGTGTGGACAACCTCCCTGCGAGCCTTCTGCCACAACTGGTGACCCACATCGAGAGCCTGCCGGCGGGCAGCAAGCAGAACTTTGCCATCAGCATCGACGCGCGGAATACCTGGCAGGACCTGAAGCAGTTCCCCCAGATCATCAACAGCGACGAGACCCTCGGGCTCAAATGCGAAGTGGTCTTCCTGGATGCGCGTAACTCCGTGTTACTTCAGCGATTCAGCGAGACCCGGCGCAAACACCCCCTGAGCGATCGGGCCACGGACCTGCAAAAGGCCATTGAAATCGAGCGCACGCTACTCGAGCCGATTGCCAACATCGCGGACCTGGTTATCGACACCAGTAACCTGAGCCTCCACGAGCTGCGGGATCTGGTAAAGATTCGGGTAGCGGGCAACAGCGGCACCGGAATGTCGATTCTCTTCGAGTCCTTCGGCTTCAAATACGGCGTGCCAGTGGATGCAGAGCTGGTTTTCGATGTGCGCTGTCTGCCCAACCCCTACTGGAAACCCCATTTGCGTGCCTACAACGGACTGCAACGGCCGGTGGCCGAATTCCTGAGCGATCAGGCCGAAGTGGCGGAAATGGAAGAAGATATCAAAGCTTTCCTGACCCGCTGGCTGCCACGATTCGCCGCAAACAACCGCAGCTACATTACCATTGCCGTGGGGTGTACGGGTGGCCAGCACCGCTCCGTCTACCTTTGCGATCGCCTCTACCGGCACTTTTCGGAACTCTACGACTCGGTTCAGGTCCGGCATCGCGAGCTGAAACTCAGCCATAATGCGGCTCAGCCCGTCGAAACCGAACCGGTGTCCACCGGAGAGCGTTGAGGGCACGAGGGTTGCTCTATCCCGTACCGAGCTGATTTGCTTGCCGGTAATTTCCCCCACCAAGATTCCACGCGCATGATTGAGAGAGAGATAACAATCGTCAACAAGCTGGGCCTGCACGCCCGGGCGGCTACCAAACTCGCCAAAACCGCCGGACAGTTTTCCTCGACCGTCGAGGTCTCCAACGGCAAATCAACAGTTGATGGAAAGAGTGTAATGTCGTTGATGCTGCTCGCAGCCAGCCGGGGCACATCGGTAACTGTATCCGTCACCGGCGACGATGAGCAGGATGCGATGGACGCGATTGAAAAACTCATCAATGAACGTTTCGACGAGGAAGAGTAAGCCTCTTCCTCCACCACTCACCTCGAATTTGCACCGGCGTTTCGGTAAACTACGCGTCACTTCGCCTTCCGTACCGACGCGCGCCTATGCAAACACCCGCTGAAGAGCTGCAGACCCAGACCCAGGATCAACTGGAGAAAATTTTCGATGCGCTCGAAAGCGGGGCATTTCAACCAATCCGCCGAATGCTCAACGGCCTGCGTCCGGTGGAAATCGCCCATCTGCTCGAATCATCGCCCCCCAAATCACGGATCATTCTCTGGCAGTTGGTGGATAAGGAACTGGAGGGCGAAGTACTCCAGGAAATGTCGGAAGATGTGCGCGGCTACTTTCTCCGCCGCATGGATTTCGCAGAGCTGGCCGCTGTTACCGAAAGCCTCGATGACGACGACGTAACGGACATCCTTCAACAGCTCCCGGACCGGGTGATCCGCCAGGTTCTGGCTGCCATGAGCGAACAGAATCGCCTGCGGGTGGAATCATTGCTGTCCTACAGTGGCGACACTGCTGGCGGCCTGATGAGCTCTGACCTGATCACCGTACGTCCACGCCTGACCCTGGACGTGGTGCTTCGCTATCTGCGCCGCCATGATGAGCTGCCTTCCTCGACAGACAGCCTGATCGTGGTCAACCGGGACGATCAGTTTCTGGGCCTGCTGCCGATCAGCAAGCTCCTCACGACCGATCCGAGCATCACAGTGCGAGAAGTCATGGTGACCGACGTGGAACCCATCCGCGCGGACATGTTCGATTCAGAAGTAGCCCGCCTCTTCGAGTATCACGACTGGATCTCGGCCCCGGTCGTGGACGACAGCGGCAAGGTTCTTGGTCGCATCACCATTGATGATGTGGTGGATGTAATCCGCGAAGACGCCGATCATTCGCTCATGAGCATGGCCGGTCTGGATGCCGAAGAGGCGACCTTTGCGCCGGTGCTGAAAACCACCCCCCGTCGCGCACTCTGGCTGGGGATCAACCTGGTCACCGCGGTGATCGCTTCGGTGGTGATTCATTTTTTCGAAGGGACCATTCAGAAAGTGGTCGCGCTGGCGGTACTGATGCCGATCGTTGCCAGCATGGGTGGCGTGGCGGGGAGCCAGACTTTGACTGTGGTGATCCGCGGCATGGCCCTGCAGCAGATTGGCCGCAGCAATATCAGCTGGCTGTTGTCACGGGAGTTCGTAGTGAGTGCGCTGAACGGATTGTTCCTGGCCATAGTCCTGGGCGTCGCGGTGTCCCTCTTTTATGATGATCTCACCATCGCGTTCATCATAGCCGGCGCCATGATCATCAATCTCATCACGGCCGCCATGGCCGGGACACTGCTGCCCATGCTCCTGCGCAGGGTCAAGGTCGACCCGGCCCTGGCCGGTGGGGTGCTGCTCACCACGGTTACTGACGTGGTTGGCTTTCTGTCATTTCTCGGGCTTGCCACCCTCTTCTACGCCTGATCACTCTCCTTACCTAACACTCCTGAGCATGCAGCCATGAACCACGTTGATTACGAACAGCCGGACGACGGTGAAGACGAAGGCAAAAGCAAGAGCCAGCGCAAACGGGAGATGCAGGCCCTGCAGGACCTGGGGCGGCAGCTAACGGAGCTGAGCGAACAGCAGTTGGCCGCCTTTCCGCTTCAGGACGACCTGCGGGCTGCCTTGCGCGATTACCAGCGCATTCGAAAAAATGAGGCAAAGCGCCGCCAGCTCCAGTATATCGGCAAGCTCATGCGCAAGGCGGACGAGGAAGGAATTGCAGCGGAGTTCGAGCGCATTGCCGCCCAGCGCCGCCGCAGCGTTCAGCAGGAGCATTTGGCAGAACAGTGGCGGGAGCGGCTGCTGCAAGGGAATGGGGACGAAGTCACACGCTTTCTGGAGGCCTACCCCGCCACGGACCGGCAGGAATTCCGTCAGCTCGTCCGCAATGCCTTGCAGGAGAAGCAAAGCAATAAACCGCCGGCTCAGGCCCGCAAACTGTTCCGTTTCCTGCGCACCGCCATTGCCCGTGCCGCCGAGGGCGAGTCGTTCTGAGCCGGCGCCGCGGTCCCGGCCCGGATCGTGGCCTTACATTCCGCTGCGAGCATCCGCTTGCACGGCCTGGTCGTCAAACAGGCGCACGAAGTCCATGTCCGGGTCATTCAGCGGCCCGGTCACATGAAAACTCAGGCTGGACATCTTGCCGATCTGCTCCTCGAAGACCTTGCTGATCAACCACATGCCCGCGACCGTGGGCAGCCCCATACCGGCCAGAGCAGCCACGAAGGTGAGATTGCCGCCGACGGGAATCGTTGCCACAAGCTTGGTGTCCAGTCGCGATTCCATCAGGTCCACCTCGCCGGCCATCTGAAAACGGCTGGAATGGCTGTTCACCACCACCGGCTGGTGCATGAAAACCGACCCCTCCTCAAAATGCAGGCTGCCCTCGATCGTCTCGAAGGCCGTTCCCGCCCGGGTCAGGTCGGAGAAATCGAGCCGCAGGCGGCGCAGCCAGGTATCGAAATTGAAAAAGGCGATCAATTCCAGCAATGCGCTTCCGGTGCTCGCCTCTCCGGCACCGCGAATAAAAGTACCTCGCTCAACATCCATAACGATTTGCCCCTGCAGGGCAGTGAGCGCCATGGCTGCGGGTGATCCGGGCCAACTCAAAGTGGCGTCGAATTCGGAGGACTCGCTGTCCAGGAGACGGGGCTGGTTCCATTGCTCAAGCACGCTGCCCAGGTTGTCGGTAACAAAGCGCCCCTCGAAACGGCTGCTGAGCCGCTCTCCAACCTTCTCCCAATACAGCTTCGCGCCTTCTCCAGCCTGGCGGCCGACAATCTGCCCGCCCCGTACACTGCCGACGATACTGTCGGCGAGCACACCTTCAGCGGTAGGCCGCAGCCGGAAGGTCCAGCTCCCGTAGTCCTCACCGCCCAGAGACAAGCTGCGTACGGAAAAGTCCAGGGCTGGCAGCGAGCGGGGATCAACTTCAGCCAGCAGGTCCACCGGCTCCGGCTCCGGCAATGGGAGGAAGGGATTCACAATCGCGGGGGTCTCCTGCTCCTTTTCCGGCAGGTGCAAGTGATCCAATTCCAGCAGCATCGGTCGATTGTGGGGAAAGAGTCGGACTCGGCCGGCGACTGCGTCGGATTCCAGGTTCAGGTCCCACTGTTCGGCTTGACCCTGCCCGCGAAGCTGCACATCGTTCAGTTCCAGATCCCGCACTGCCACACTGCCGAAATGCAGATCCAGACTCTGCTCCAGACTTGCTCCCCGGCCGGAAGCGTCGCCGGATTCCCGTGCCGCCTGGTACCGGGTGAGAACCTGCTGCCACTGGGTCGGCTCAAAACGCGCAAGGTGCCCCCCGACATGCAGTGTCCGAGAGGCCGGAAGACTGGGCGAACCACCACCCAGCATCAGGGCGCCGCGCTCGAGCTGCCCGTTCTCCACCTCCAGCAAACCATGAAGCAGCTCCGCATAGCGAAGATCGTATAGGGACTGCCCGCTTCCAAGGGAAGTGGAGAATCTGAAGGTGCGCGGTTGAGCCGCCGGTTTGCCGAAGGGCGGCGGCAGGTCGACCGCGACTCCTTCCAGGTCACTGCTCACCACCAGGCGCGGCGGCTCGCCGGAGCCACCCGCTTCGAAGGGCAGCTCAATCCGGGCCGTGGCAGCTGCTTTTCCGTCTGCAAACTCCAATTCCGGTAGCGGCAGCCAGGTTTTGAGGGAGTCGATGCTTGCCCGCCCCTGAAAACTGAGCTCCAACTGGCGGGGCTGATCGTCCGTGGCCGGGCGGGTGGCAATCCGGCCTTGAATTGGTTCACCCCAGAGTCGGCCGCTGAGCTGGTCCCCATGGAGGCCCTCCGGGTCGTAGATCACGGTCCCGGCGACAGAGCCGACCTCCAGACCAAGCTCCTGCATGCTCAACCGGGTGTCTTCCACGTCCACCTGGATCTGGCGAATCTCTGCCTCGCCGCCCGCAGCCAGAGGTACGGTTAAATCAAGGGCAGTTTTCATGGATCCCTGGAGGACCCAATCCGCGTACCACTCTCCTCCCAGCATTTGCCCGAGGGGCGTCTCCCGGAGAATTCGCAGACCGTCGCTCGCGTCGCCCTCCGTGCTCCCGCGCAAGGTGAGCCGTCCGCCCTTCTCGTTCGCTTCCACGAGGATCTCGCCGCCGGTGAGCTGGGTATCCAGCACGCGGGCCGATTCGAGGTCGGCCCGTACCGTGCGGTCGTCCAGCCACACGACGCCCTCCCCCTGGCGTAACGCCGGCCATTCGGGGTGGTAGGCCAGTTCTGTTGCCTGAACGTTGAGAAACAGTTGGACGCTGGCAGCTGCGGCGGTCTCCGCCCGCAAACCGCCTCGATAGATGAACCCCCCAGAACTGACCCGGCCCTCCCCAACGCTCTGGTCGAGCCAGTTCAGCAAAGGCTCTGGGAGAATATAAGGAACGAATTGCTTGTGGTATCGAGTGCTGCTGTCCCGCAAGCCAGCCTGGACGATCAGCTCTTCCTGGTGAGAAGAGCCCTCGAAAGGCAGAAACAGGGAAAAATAGCCGTGGGCTTCTCCAACTGCGCCGTTCAGCGACACCAGACCGCTGTGAATCTTCACCAGTTTGTCATCGAGATCGACCCGCCAGTGCACCCGACCCCGGGCACGTTCAAACTGCAGGGCGTCCCGGTAGATGGTCGGGTAGTGCATGGAGAAGCCCTGCTCGCTGGCCAGATCCACAAAGCCCGAGAGTCCCTTTGCCTCGAGGTAGGCGTCCACTCCGGTGACTGCCGGTGCCCCGCGCCACGACTCGACCGTCAAACCGTCGACGTTGGCCGTCAGGGCCAGGTCCTCCAGTCGTGTGCCAGCCAAGGTCATCTTGCCATTGCGCAACTGACCGCCGGGCTGGAGAACCTCCAGGGCCTCTCCCACCGCGCCGGGCAACAGACCGGCGGCGTTCAAACGTTTATACCAATGAGCGATATCCAGTGACGCTACCTGGAGCTGCACCGGTTTCCCGAGGCCCTCGGAGGAAAAAAGCAGGTCCAGAGGCTCGGCGCTGCCGTCCTCCCATTTGAGACTCAGGTCCCGCAGCGCTACCTGCCAGTCGCCGTTTCGCCCCCACTGTCCCACAAAACCTGCCGTGGTGCGCGTCGGCAGGGACAGGCCTTCGTCCACATCCACCGGGAGTTCGCCGATGTCCAGGTAACCGCGCGCTTCCGCGGCCATGCCTTCGCTCACATCAAACCACAGCTCCAGGTTCAGTTGATGCCCCTTGCGCCACTCCTGGTTGGGCAAACCATCCCAGAAGCGCCCGGGGAGGGCGGCCACCGCCTTGTCCAGTTCAAACTGCTGTAGCTTCAGGTGCCCTTTCGCGGTGAAGTTTTCCGGATCCCGCGGGTCGCCTTCGGCTTCCATCACCAGGGCCAGCACATCGCGGTTGCGATCAACGGCCACCTCGGAGGAAAGGCGATGAAAGGTGCCATTGTTTTCCAGAAGCAACTGCGGGAGGGAGACCTCGCTGCGGTGGCCCGAGCGAAAATCGAAGGAGAAATGGGCATCCCGAAACTGTATCCGGTCACCCAGCAGGAAGATGTCGAGCGGGTTGCTCAGATCGATGGCCTCGCTGTCGGCGGGGCGCGGCGGCAACCCGGGCAGGGTCCAGCTTCCGTCGGCACGCTGACGGAAGCCCATGGTCATATCCACGAACTCCAGTTGCCCGAGTACCAGTTCCCCATTGGCAAGGCTGCGCATGATGCTCAGCTCCGCGAATGCGGTATCCACCGCCAGGATCTGCTCCCCCTCATGGCTGGATATGCTCAAACCGGTCAAAGTCAGCTCGGGGCTGAGCCCTTCCCAGCTGGCGGTGATGGCAGTGATCGTCACTTGCGCGTCCATGGCGCTGGAGAGGTAGCGTTCTATTTCCGGGCGGTACTGACCGACCTGAGGTGCGAGCTCCCGGCCCAGGGTCACAACCACCGCCAGGCCGATGAGCACAAAGGCACACAGACCCCAGAAACGCTTGACGAATGTTCGAGTTAGATTTCGCATGGGCTCGGCTATGGAAGAACCGGTTTACACCAGCACAATGTCGTACTGCTCCTGGTTATAGATGGTCTCAACCCGAAACTCGATCGCGCGCCCCACAAAAGCCTCGAGGTCCGCAACGTGAGTTGATTCCTCATCGAGGAGGCAGTCAATAACCGACTGCGCGGCAAGTACCAGAAACTTATCATTATCATAGACTCTGGCTTCCCGGAGTATTTCCCGGAAGATCTCGTAACACACGGTCTGCGCGGTCTTCAGGATGCCCCGCCCCTTGCATACCACGCAGGGTTCGCACATGACCTGCCCCAGGCTCTCCCGGGTGCGCTTGCGCGTCATCTCAATCAGCCCCAGCTCCGACACCCCGGTAATCGTGGTGCGGGCGCGATCGCTTTCCATCGCCTTCTCCAGCGTCCGCAATACCTGGCGCTGGTGCTCGGGATCCTGCATATCGATGAAGTCGAGGATGATGATACCACCCAGGTTCCGCAGCCGAAGCTGGCGGGCGATGGCCGTGGCCGCTTCCAGGTTGGTCTTGAAGATGGTTTCTTCCAGGTTGCGGTGACCGACGAACGCCCCTGTGTTCACGTCGACGGTGGTCATCGCCTCGGTCTGCTCGATGATGAGGTAACCGCCTGACTTCAGAGGAACCTGAGTGTCCAGCGCCCGCTCCAGCTCGTCTTCCACACCGTTCAAGTCAAACAGCGGGCGGTCGCCAGTGTAGTGCTCCAGTTTCGGAAGAAGCTCGGGGGCATAGCGTTGAGCGAAGCGGCACATCTGCCCGTAGGCCTCGCCACTGTCGACCCGAACCTTTTCGATCCGCGGATTGACCAAGTCCCGCAGGGTCCGCATGAACAGAGGCAGGTCCTCATGGACGCAGGCGGGCACCCGGGCGCTCTCGATGGCCTCTTCCACTGAAACCCAGAGCTTGAACAGAAAAGGGATGTCGGCACGGAGCTCTTCGGGGCAGCAGCCTTCCGCCAGAGTCCGCAAAATGAAGCCACCCGCAGGTCGATCGCCCTGCTCCGCCAGGGCCTCTTCAAGCATCGTGCGCAGCCGCTCGCGCTCCGCAGCGTCCTCGATCCGGGCGGAAATACCCACGTGGTGGGCAAAAGGCATGTACACGAGGTTGCGCGCGGAGACCGACAACTGGGTCGAAAGGCGCGCGCCCTTGGTGCTGATCGGGTCCTTGGTCACCTGGACCAGAAGCGTTTGCCCCTCCCGGACGAGTTCACGAATGTCCTTGGTGGGAGTCGCGGACTGGTCGCCATTGCGGCGGCCTGCAACCGCGGGGGCATCGAGACCGTTGTTCTCCGGCGCGGGAGCGTCGTTGGAGGCAAAGTCGCCGGCGTGAATGAACCCCGCCCGCTCGAGTCCGATGTCCACGAAGGCTGCCTGCATTCCGGGAAGCACACGCGCCACCTTGCCCTTGTAGATGTTCCCGACCAGACCCTTGCTGCGGGTCCGCTCCAGATAGATATCCTGCACCAGACCGTTCTCAACAAGAGCAACCCGGGTTTCGGTGGGGGATACATTGACGAGGATTTCATCACTCACGGCGGTGTGGCTCCTCGCGGTTTCGCCAGTACGGCACACCGAATTCGTCCAGTAGCGGCACCAGGATCTCGAGCGGCAGACCAACCACTCCGCTGTAACTACCGACGATTTTGTTGACGAAAACGGCTCCGAGGCCCTGGATAGCGTATGCGCCAGCCTTGTCGTGAGGTTCACGGGTATGCCAATAGCAATCGATGAGGTCCGGGCTCAGTTCCCGAAAACTTACCTCAGTGACCGACGTGCGGGTCGCCTGACGACCCACACCCGCCAGAGACACAGCGGAGATCACCCGGTGCGTCCGGCCGGATAGACGTTCCAGCATCTCGCGGGCATGCTCCTCGTCCGCAGGCTTGCCCATGATTTCACCATCCAGCACCACCGCCGTGTCGGCGCCGAGCACCCAGTGCTGGCCGTTGTGGTCGCCCAGGAGTGCGGCGCCCGCAGCGGCCTTCTCCGCCGCCATCCGGGCGACGTAGTCCTCCGGATCCTCGCCAGGACGTACTGATTCATCCACCTCGGAGGCCAGCAACTGGAAGCGCACGCCGATTTGCCGGAGCAATTCGCGGCGGCGAGGGGATTGGGACGCGAGATACAGTGACACAGCCAACCCGTTCGTCGGAAGAGTGAGACATTGAGACAAGAGTATACATCAGGGACCGCCGACTCCAGTCCGGAGCGGCATCCCCGGCGTCAGAAGGAGAACTGGCGATTACGCCGGCTCAGCCAGCGCAGGCTCAGCAGAACGAGGGGCCAGATAAGGGCACTGATCAGCGCCGGGAGCAAGAATATGAGGGACTGGGCGGAAGGGCCCGTGAGACTGTTCACCCAGTTCCAGAACAATTGGTGAATTCCCACCAGAATGAAAACCCAGCCCGATTGCTGCCATAGGGCATAGTTGCGGATCCGGCGGTAGGAGAGCACACACACGTAAGCAACCACTACCAGCGCGAGAGCGTGCTGTCCGAGCGCCGAGCTTTCCACCAGGTCCTGCAGAAGGCCGACTATGAACGCCATCCCCACTCCCATGTGATCGGGGAGCGCCATGGTCCAATAGATCACCAGCAGGGCAACAAATTCGGGCCGAAACCAGGCCGCACCCTGAGGCAGGGGAACCACACCGAGCAGTAACGCCACCAGAAAGGAGGCTACCGGGAGGCCGAGTCGGGGGCGCCTGTGCAGTTCCACCCGTTATTCTCCTTTTGGCCGGCCGGCGTTATTGAAGACCAGCAGCACATGTCGGCTGCGGTTCATCTGGGCCATGGGGCGCGCACTCACTCGCGCAAACGGCTGACCCGGGTCGTGCACCACCTGTTCCACCACGGCGACGGGGTAGCCCACCGGGAACCGCTGACCCAGACCCGAGCTCACGAGCAAATCCCCTTCCTGGATGTCCAGCGTGTTGGAGACATGGCGCAATTCCAGCCGGTACAGGTCGCCCACACCCTCCGCCACCGCCCGGACACCGTTCCGGTTCACCTGAACCGGAATTGCATGAGTTGTGTCGGTGATCAGCAGGACCTCACTGGAAAACGGGCCCACTTCCACAACCTGCCCCATCAGTCCCTCGGCATCGAGCAGGGGCTGGCCCAGGTAAACTCCATCCCTGGTGCCCTTGTTGATGATGACCTTGTGGGCCAGGGGATCCGGAGAAACGCCGAAAATTTCCGCTACCACGACTCGCTCGTTGAGCCGCTCGCTGGCGTTCATCAATTGCTGCAGGCGCACATTCTCCGCATACATGGCGGCCATCTGCTGGACCTTGCGTTTATTGATGAGCAGCTCTTCGCGCAGCGCGGCGTTTTCCCGAAGCAGATCTTCCTTGCTGGTGAAGCGGTCACCGACCCAGGCATTGAAACGAGTGGGAAGATCCGTCGCCCAATGCGCCGACTGGGTCACAACGCCCAGTTTGGAACGCAGAGGATCCAGAAGGGAGGTGTAACTGCTGAGAATGATGAGCAGCAGGGCGAGCACGCCCAGGATCAGCGCTCGTGAGGCTGCGGAAGAGTTTCTGGCAAACAGTGGTTTAATGGCAAACGCTCCTGTTCACTTCCCGGGCTTGTTTGAAAGTGGTGGTCCGAGCCGCCCCAACCCCGGGGCCGCTCAAACCGGACGCTATCAGGAAGATAGCAGATCAATGTTGTGCCGATCCATCAGATCCATGGCGCGGCCTCCACCGCGGGCCACACAGGTCAGGGGATCCTCGGCCACGATCACCGGCAGCCCGGTTTCTTCCGTCAGCAGCCGGTCGATGTCGCGCAACAGCGCGCCACCACCGGTGAGGACGATGCCCGACTCGGCGATATCCGAGGCGAGTTCGGGGGGGGACTGCTCCAGGGCGCCTTTGACGGCCTGAACGATGCCGGTCAGCGGCTCCTGCAGAGCTTCGAGAATCTCGTCACTGTTGAGAGTGAAGCTGCGGGGCACCCCTTCCGCCAGGTTCCGCCCGCGCACGTCGATTTCCCGTACTTCGCTGCCCGCGTAGGCACAGCCGATTTCCTGTTTGATGCGCTCGGCGGTCGCGTCACCGATCACACTGCCGTAGTTCCGACGCACGTAATTGACGATGGCCTCGTCAAAGCGGTCGCCACCGATGCGGACCGAATCCGAATAGACCACCCCGTTCAGAGAGATAATGGCAATCTCCGTGGTGCCGCCGCCGATGTCCACCACCATACAGCCGCTCGCGTCTTCCACTTTCAGCCCCGCACCGATTGCGGCTGCCATCGGCTCCTCGATCAAGCGGACCTCACGGGCACCGGCGCCGAGGGCGGATTCGCGGATGGCTCGCTTCTCCACCTCTGTGGAAAGGCAGGGTACGCTAACCAGAACCCTCGGGCTGGGCTGGAACCACGCGGCTTCATGCACCTTTCTGATGAAGTGCTGGAGCATCTTTTCGGTTACCTGGAAGTCGGCAATCACGCCGTCTTTCAAGGGGCGAATTGCGGTGATGTTCCCCGGTGTACGGCCGAGCATGCGCTTCGCTTCCATACCCACTGCTTCCACGACCTTCTGGCCGCCGTGGTGCCTGATCGCCACAACAGAGGGCTCATCCAGAACTATTCCCCGTTCGCGCACATAGATCAGCGTGTTTGCGGTACCGAGGTCGATGGAAAGATCATTCGAGAACATGCCGCGAAGGCGTTTGGGCAAAAGCATTGAGAGGTCTACCTTCAATTGAGCTTATTATCGCGAAGCGCTTGGATGGCTACTGATATTGGGTAAAAGGGGTGGATGATAAAACTGCCTGCAATTGTAGTCTATTAAACGCATTTTTACTCCAGCGAACAGCAAAATGTGGCAGAACACTGTCGCAGAACCGGACGATAGATCGCAAGCGCGGTACAGACCTGCGCGTGACCACCTCCGGAACAGCTGTATAGACAGCTTAATATAAAGAAGCAAGGGGATTCAGGGCCGCCGGCAAATATGGTAAGTTTACGGCCCGCTCAATCCAACCGCTGGAGACCACTGTGGACCGATCCGAACTGGAAAAACTGGCGTTGCTGGCCCGTCTCGACGTTGACGATACCGTTTTCGACGAAGTGGCCCAGGGGATCAATGATGTTCTGAATCTGGTGGAGCAGCTGAAAGCGGTGGATACGGAAGGCGTTGCCCCCATGGCCCATCCGCTGGACGCCCTGCAGCGCCTGCGGCCGGACCAGGTCACCGAAGGTGATTCCAGGGAAACCTTCCAGGCCATAGCGCCGCTGACAGAGAATGGTCTTTACCTGGTGCCGAAAGTCATCGATTGACCGTTCCCGGCGCCGGTGGCTGTCCAGCCCGGCGCCCCGGAAGCACATCCCCGGCACACACTCCAATTCAGGGCAGCCCTCTGTCCACCCATGAATTCATTTAAAAGGTCGCGCGCAATGCACACACTAAGCTTTGCCGAGTTAGCTCAGGGTTTACGGGACAAGTCCTTCTCAAGCGTCGAGCTGACTCAGCATTTTCTCGACCGGATCAAACGTCTCGACCAGTCTTTGAACAGCTTCGTAACAGTAACGGAAGAACAGGCACTCAAACAGGCCGAAGCCGCGGATCAACGGCTCGCCAAGGGCGATAAGGACCCGTTGTGCGGCATCCCCCTCGCCCACAAGGACATCTTCTGCACCGAAGGCGTGCGCACCACCTGCGCCTCCCGAATGCTGGACGCATTCGTGCCTCCCTACAATGCCACCGTGGTGGAAAACCTGAATCAGGCGGGAACTGTCGCGCTCGGCAAGACCAATATGGATGAGTTCGCGATGGGATCGTCGAACGAGACCAGCTACTACGGCCCGGTCCGCAATCCCTGGGACACCGAGCGCGTACCGGGCGGCTCCTCCGGTGGCTCTGCCGCGGCGGTCGCTGCCCGCCTGGTACCCGCGGCCACAGCCACGGACACGGGGGGCTCCATTCGTCAGCCCGCGGCCTTGTGCGGGCTGACCGGCCTGAAACCGACTTACGGCCGCGTTTCCCGGTGGGGGATGATCGCCTTCGCATCCAGCCTCGACCAGGGCGGCACTCTGGCCCGCAGTGCCGAGGATACCGCACTGCTTCTGCGCAGCATGGCCAGTTTCGATCCGAAGGATTCCACCTCGGTAGAAAGAGAAGTCCCCGACTACGCAGCGGGCCTGAAAGAAAAAATCGCCGGGTTGAAAGTGGGCGTGCCCCGTGAGTACTTCAGCGAGGGCCTCGACGGAGGCAACGAAGCCGCGGTCCGGGCATCCCTGACCGAACTGGAAAAGCTCGGCGCCGAACTGGTGGAAATCAGCCTGCCCCACACCCACCTGGCCGTACCCACCTACTACGTGATTGCGCCGGCCGAGTGCTCCGCCAACCTGTCCCGCTTCGACGGCGTGCGCTACGGACATCGCTGCGATGACCCCAGGGATCTGCTGGACATGTACTGCCGCTCGCGCGGTGAAGGCTTCGGCAACGAAGTAAAGCGCCGGATTCTCCTGGGAACCTACGCCTTATCCGCCGGCTACTACGACGCCTACTACCGCAAGGCCCAGCAGATTCGCCGCCTGATCAAGCAGGATTTTGTGGACGCCTTTGAAAAAGTGGATGTAATCGCCGGCCCCACTGCGCCTTCCATCGCCTTCGCGCTCGGCGCCAAAAAGGACCCGGTGGCCATGTACATGGAAGACATTTACACCATTGCCACCAACCTGGCCGGACTCCCGGGCCTGTCGATTCCCTGCGGCTTTTCGCAAGGCATGCCCGTGGGCCTGCAACTGATTGGTAACTACTTTGAGGAAGGTCGACTGCTGAACGTGGCGCACCAGTTTCAACTCGCCACTGACCACCACCTCAAAGCCCCTGCGAACATCGATTAGGACAGCGTCATGGAATGGGAAACAGTTATTGGTCTGGAAGTGCACGTCCAGCTTTCGACCAAATCCAAATTATTCTCCGGCTCCAGCACCGCCTTCGGCGCTGAACCGAACACCCAGGCCAGCGCGGTCGATCTGGCCATGCCCGGCACCCTGCCGGTGGCAAACGAACAGGCCTTTCGCTACGCCTGCATGTTCGGCCTGGCCGTTAACGCAACCATCAATCAACGCTCCGTGTTTGAGCGCAAGAACTACTTCTATCCGGATCTCCCCAAGGGTTATCAGACCACCCAACTGGCCGAACCCATCGTCGGTTCCGGCGAGGTCCACCTCCAACTGGCCGACGGCAGTACCAAGACCGTACGCATCCACCACGCACACCTGGAAGAAGACGCCGGAAAATCCCTGCATGAAACCTCGTCCATGGCGAACCAAGGCATGTCCGCCATCGACCTGAACCGGGCGGGCACGCCCCTGATCGAAGTGGTAACGGAACCGGACATGCGAAGCGCAGAGGAAGCGGTCGCCATGGCCAGGCACCTGCATTCCATAGTCACCGCACTGGGGATCTGCGACGGCGACATGTCCCAGGGCTCCATGCGCTTCGACGTGAACATTTCCGTTCGCCCGAAGGGGGAAGAAAAGCTCGGCACCCGCACGGAAACAAAGAACCTCAACTCCTTCCGCTTCATGGAAGACGCCATCGCCAAGGAAGTGGACCGGCAGATCGACCTTCTGGAATCTGGCGGCACAGTGATTCAGGAAACCCGGCTGTATAACGGCGAAACCGGCGAAGCCCGCTCCATGCGCAGCAAGGAAGAATCCAACGATTACCGCTACTTCCCCTGCCCCGACCTCCTGCCCGTGGTGCTGGACGATGCCTTCATTGAAGACATCCGCAAAACAATGCCCGAGCTTCCCGAAGCCAAACGCCAGCGCTTCATGGACGACTACGGCCTTTCCGCCTACGATGCGAACATACTCGCGGCGGACCGGACCACCGCGGACTTCTTTGAATCCGTAACCAGCCTGTCCGGCGAGGCCAAACTCAGCGCAAACTGGATCATGGGCGACCTTGCGGCCCAACTCAACCAGACGGAAACCCCTATCGAGCGCTCGCCGGTTTCAGCCGAGGCGCTTGCGGGCCTCATCAAGCGCATCGCCGACAACACCATCTCCAGCAAGATTGCCAAGCAGGTGTTTGCCGCCATGTGGAGCGGTGAAGGGGATGCGGACGCAATCATCGAGAAGCGCGGCCTCAAGCAGGTGAGCGACACCGGCGCGCTGGAGAAAATGGTGGACGAGGTTATCGCCAACAGTCCCCAGCAGGTTGAAAACTACCGCAAGGCGGACGAAGCCAAGCGACCGAAGATGCTTGGCTATTTTGTCGGCCAGATCATGAAAGCGTCCAGGGGGCAGGCAAATCCGCAGGCGGTCAATGAGATTCTGTTGAAGAAACTGCAAGAGTAGAGAACCATGGCATTGAGAAAGGACAAAAAGAAGGTTGTCGGCGAACATTTCGATGACGATCGCATTCGCAGTTTTCTAAATTTTGAGGCTCCCCCGGGGGTAAATCCGGATTTTCATATTCTGGAAAAGGCCTACCGGGGCATGATTCCGGAGAATTTTGCGACCTTTGTTAAGTTTTTTGTTGAAGCCGGCCGGGACATCAATGCGACCGATCCCAGCGGCACGACGCTTTTGCAGCAAGTGGAAACCCATCGTTACGGGGACGACTACGCGCAAGCGCTAAAGGCTGCTGGAGCCAGGTAGCGCCGAAGCGAATCTGTTTGACAGTGTGGGACATCCCCGCATGAAGATCGGAATTGGGCCTAAGATTGGAGTTTTTAATCCGTTTCGAGCCGGAGAGGGGTCTCCCAAAAGGCCCACCCCCGTCCCAAACGGCTTCAGAACTGAAACCTAGACCGACCGTAGAATTTACCTCGGGATAGGCAGGAACCAACAACTTGAATTTGCTTCAATCCGGCGGATTCACAGCTCGGGTTTTGGTCCGACAAATTGGAGTTCTTAATCCGTTTCGAGCCGGAGAGGGGTCTCCCAAAAACGCGGTGAATACATCCCTGTAGCTCCCTCGCGGGGTCCCTCCCGCGAGGGTTTTGGGAGACCCCTCTCCGGCTCGAAACTACCATCGCAGAGTCGGCGACACCGTGGTTCTACCGTTTTAACTACCGCAGAACCGGCGACACCGCGTTTTTAGGGCCTGGAAGATACCGTAGACTTCCTGATACTCCGATGGGAGTTTGGGGCGGGGGTGGGCCTTTCGAAACCCTCGCGGGAGGGACCCCGCGAGGGAGCTCCAGGGATGGATTCATGCGTTTTCGAAAGGCCCACCCCCGCCCCAAACGGATTCAGAACTGAAACCTAGACCGACCGTTGAATTTACCTCGGGATAGGCAGGAACCAACAACTTGCATTTGCTTCAATCCGGCGGATTCAAAGCTCGGGTTTTTGGTCCGACAAATTGGAGTTCTTAATCTGTTTCGAACCGGGGAGGGGTCTCCCAAAAAAGCCCACCCCCGTCCCAAACGGATTCAGAACTCAAAACCTCGCAGCAACAAAAAAGCTGGGTTGAAATCGGTCCAAGAGAGTTCCAAACTCAGCCCTTACCGTTTCGGTCCGGAAAAAATCCATGAACACCCCAGGCAACTTCCTCAACGGCACCCGCTACCTTATGGAAGGGATGAAGCTCCTGAACCACCCCAAACTGCGGTTGTTCGTACTCGTCCCGATACTCGTCAACACCTTCCTGTTTATCATTCTCACCACCATCCTCATCCGCCAGTTCGGCGACATGCTGGACTGGTTCATGGAATGGCTGCCCAACTGGCTCGACTTCCTCGCCTGGGTCATTGGCGTTCTCGTGGCGCTATTCGTCGTGCTCATTTACGGATACAGCTTCAGCATGATCACCAACGTGCTCGCCGCACCCTTCTATGGCTATCTTGCTGAAAAAACCGAACAACTGACCACCGGCCGTACGCTCGACGGAGAATCCCTGCTGGCCATGATTCCCCGCACCGTCGTGCGGGAACTGCGCAAGCTCTGGTACTTTCTGTGGCGCAGCCTGCTCATCCTCATACTCACCTTCATCCCCCTTATCGGCCCCCTCATCGGCCTGCTGTGGGGCGCCTGGTCCATGAGCATCCAGTACAGCGACTACGCAGCGGACAACCACCAGACGCCCTTCGGGGCATTGAGGGATAGATTGGGGAGCCGGCGCGGATCCGCGCTCGGGTTCGGAGGCATGGTCATGCTGGGAATGATGGTGCCGGTGCTCAACATCTTCATCATGCCGGCAGCGGTTATTGGCGGAACCCTGTTCTGGGTCCGGGAACTGGAATAAATCCGGAGAGAGGAAGCGGGCACGATGCGGAACTCAAGAAGCCCCGCATCGCACCTTTGGTTGTCAGAAGTCGATAACCTTAACTGCGACGTCGCGGGCGATTTCCGCCGCCGCTTCGCCCTCCACCGCCGCCGCGACGCTGTCGCGGGCGGGGCGGAACCTTCACCTCCGGCGGCGGCACCAGCAGCTCTTCCGGGGGCTGAGTGCACTTCAGGTCGGCGCCAAGCAATTCCTGAATGGGCATCAGGCGGAAGGCGTCCTCCTCACAGGCGAAGCTGATCGATGTTCCGAGTTTGCCCGCGCGGCCGGTTCGACCGATGCGGTGTACGTAATCCTCCGGCTCCTCTGGCAGATTCAAATTCACAACGTGGCTGATGCCATCAATATGAATACCGCGGCCAGCCACATCGGTCGCTACCAGAACCTGGATCTCTCCCGACTTGAAAGCGTCCAGCGTGCGGACCCGCTGCTTCTGCTGGATCTCTCCGGACAGAAGCCCGACGGAAAAACCGTGGGCTTTGAGCTTGTCGTAAAGATCCCGGCATTCGTCCCGGCGGTTCGAGAATACGATCAGGCTGTCTACATCATCCTGCTTGAGGATGTTGTACAGCAACGTGTACTTCTCGTCTGTCGCGGCCAGATATACGTGCTGGGTTACCGTGTCTGTGGCAACGCTTTCGGGCTCGATCTCAACGGTCACCCGGTCAACCGTCCACTGGTCTACCAGGTTCATGACGTCGGGGCTGAATGTAGCCGAGAACAGCAGAGTCTGGCGATGGCTCTTGGGTGGGGTCTTCTGGATGATCCGACGGATCTGGGGGATAAAGCCCATATCCAGCATGCGGTCCGCCTCGTCGATGACGAGCACTTCAATCTGGTCCACGTGGGCATCGCCATTGCTGCAGAAATCCAGCAGGCGCCCGGGCGTTGCCACCAGGATATCCACCAGCCGGTCCTGCAGGTCCCGCTGCTGCTTGCCGTAGTCCATGCCGCCAACCAGAGTATGAACTTCCAGGTCCGTGTAGCGGGTCAGGGCCTTGGCATCTTCGGCGATTTGCAGGACCAGCTCGCGGGTGGGTGCAATGATCAGCGCTCGCGCCTCTCCGGCGTAGCGCTCCTGCTCCAGCGGGTGCTTCAGCAAATCATCGATGATGGCCACCAGAAATGCGGCTGTCTTGCCGGTACCCGTCTGGGCCTTGCCCACCAGGTCCTGTCCGTTCAACGCGTAAGGCAGCGATTGGGCCTGGATCGGGGAGCAATACTCGAAACCCAGATCGGCAATGGCGTGCATCACCTCGACCGGAAGGTCCAGGTCGTGAAAGCGGGTTTTGCCGGGGACTTCCGGCACCGGAAACTGGCTGATGTCCCACGGACGCCGCGAGCCGCGCTTCTTTCTCGGGGCGCCCTGCTTGCGCGGGGCATTGGGACCTTGTGATTTCTTCTCAGGCTGCTGCTCGCCGGTCGGGCTGCTTTCAGCCCGGGCTGATGGGGCGTTGCCCCCTTCGGTCTGGGATGAGTTCATTGGACTGTTCTGGCGTCTGCCGCCTCCACGTCTGCGCTTGCCGCGCTCCGCGGAACCGTTTCCGCCGCTCGCTGCCGCTTTGTTCTTGTTGTCGGATTCCCTGCTCTGGTCCGTCTGCTGGCGCGCTGCGCCGTTCGGGTTTCGGCGGCGGGAGCCGCCTCGCCTCGAGCGCCGGCCCGGTCCGCCGTTACGGTTCTGCCGCTCCTGATCGGGCTGGCCCTGAGGGCCGGAGGAGGAATGTGATTCGGGGGTGTTTTTACTGCTTTTGAATAGCCTGCCTAACAAAATGACTTCCCAACGGTTGCTTCTGAGTGGCGCCCAGGCGCCGAGGCCCCGCCAGAGTGCGGGCTGCGCGAAAGTCTGGAGTATAGCATGGGAGCTCCGGGCGATGAAATTGACTGCTTGTGTGACGTCCAGGCGCGCCCAACGTTCCCCGAGTGGGCTCCGGACGCGGTATCAAGAGCAACTCACCGGGCAGAATCCGCAGCGAAGAAGTAGCGCATGCGCGATCGAGCGCTGGCAACCGTTCGGCCCCCTTCCAGGCGCGGACGGAAGGTCAACGCTTCGAGATCATCGATGACCTGGCGTTTGCGTGCCCCATCCAGAGAATCCGGGACATGCAGGTCCGCAACACCGCCGCGCCCGCGTGAGACCCGGGCGAGGGACGAACGGGGATGGCGGGTGCGCATCCGCCGGCCGCGCAGTTCCGCGGTGAAGACCAGATCCACGTGTTCCCGGGCCTCTCCGGCATCCATATCCCCGAAAAAATCTTCCCCCGGAAGTTTAAGCCCGGCAAGCCGGTGAGGTCCCGCAAAGTAGTCCTCCAGCCGCAGCGCATCTTCCTCCCCCTTCTCATCCTCCCCCTTCGGCCGGTCGGTTACGGCCGGTTCAGGTGTCCGTGGGACCCGGTCCTGAAACTCCGCCACCGGGATCACCCGGGGGCGGGAGAAGAATGCGTCCAGGACGCTCTGCTCGATATCGAGAGCGGACAGGTCCCTGTAGGTTTGCTCATAACTTCGCCGCGCCCTTCCGGGTCGCCCCATCAGGAGCTCCCAGTCGGCCAGATGAAGCCGGGCCATGGCCGCGGTTTCCGTGGCGCCGTCTCCCTCCGCAGTAGCAATGGCAGTCCGCAGCAGGCTGCGACCTTTGCTCAGTTCGGTGGAGATAAGGGGCCACGTGACTTCGTTCGTTGTCAGAGCCCGGTCCGCCGCCCGCGTGCTGAACACCGTCTCATCCCGGTATGTGGCAGGCGCCTCCCGCTCCACCAGCCGTCGCCCGGTCGCCCCGTATTCGTCAATCGCCACGGCCTTGAGGTAGTGCACCAGCGCACGGTGATACAGAGCAGGTACCAGCTCCGCGTGCCCCGCCTGGGCTTGAGACAGCAGATCCATACGCTGCTCGGCCAACTCTTCCAGTTCCAACAGGATGCCGCTCTTGTCATCTCCGGGCGCCAGCGCGATAAAACGAAGCTTCCAGTCGAACAGGCGTCCGACACTTTGGGCAAGACGGACGGGGTCCTCTTCATGAATGCGCTGACTGAGCCAGTGACGGTACTCCTGGCTTTGATCAAGGCCAGCCCAGGCGGACTGGGCCGCGAGTTCGTCCATGATGTTCTCAACAATGGGAAGGTGACTCTCGTGGTAAAAACCGTTATTGATCCGGTTTACGTGCAGAAGGCGGGTATAGAGTTGCAGAGCCTGATCGTGTTCACCTTCTTCACTGAACAGGTTGGCCAGCGCGCGCAAAGGCTCCACCAGTTGGAAATCAAACGGCCCCGAATCCTGTTCAATTCTTTGCAGCGCTTTGAGGTAATCATCCCGGGAACTCTGTGGGTCGGGGTCGTTCGCAGCAAACACTGCGGACGCGCTCACCAGTAGAGCGCAGAGCGATGGTAAAGAAATCAAAAGATGCCTGGTCATGGCTTTTCCATTGTGATCGGGCATGTCCGTCGCGGTCTCCCGCTGAGAATTGCGGCAGATCGGGAATTATGATTACATCCCGCTGCGGGTCGCGCAATTGCTGCCAGTGCCATCGAGCGCAGGCACCCCCGCCGGTGCCCCTCAGGGATACCACAGACAACCATAACTATAACAGCCAGCCGGGGAAAGCCCCGTAGCCACTCAGCCCTCAATCAATAAGAACCTTATGAGATTTTTCCCTACGAAGAAGTTGTTCGTGTCATTGGGCATCAGCGCCCTGAGTCTCTTTCTGCTGTCGTGCGCAGAGCCGCTGCAAAGCAATAGGCCCTACGTACTGACCACTGCCACCACCGGCGGCACCTACTACCCGGTGGGAGTGGCGTTGGCGACGATCACCAAATCCCGGCTGCAGCATACCCACGGCATTTCCCTTGCCGCGATCAGCTCCGCCGGCTCTCTCGAAAACATCAAACTGCTCCGGGACAACCAGGCCCAGTTTGCACTCCTGCAGGGGATTTTCGCCGCCTGGGCGTGGCGGGGTGAAGGCCCGATCAGCAAGCCGCAGCCAAACCTTCGCAGTGTCAGCGCCATGTGGCAGAACGTGGAGCACTTTGCGCTGCTGACGGAGCACGTCCGGGGCGGGACCATCGCCGATCTCGCCCACCTCAATGGCGAGCGCTTTGTGCTGGGCGCGCGGAATTCCGGAGCCGAACAGACCGGCCGCTACATTCTCGATCAACTGAAAATCGACTACGCGCGCAAGTTCAATTTGGCGTATATGGGCTACGGCGCCACTGCCGACGCCATCCAGGACGGCAACATCGTGGGCATGAACATTCCGGCAGGTGCGCCGGTCAGCGCCATCACCCGAGCCTTTGCCATCCTTGGGGAGGACATCTCCCTGCTGGGCTTCACTGAAGAGGAGCTGGCCGCCATCAATGGTAAGTATCCGCTGTGGGATTTCTATGACTTTCCCGCCGGCACTTATCCGAATCAAACCAGGGCCGTCCGCTCCATCGCCCACCCCAATGTGCTGGCGGTGAACGCCGACGTGCCGGAGGAAGTGGTCTATCAGATTACCAAAACCATCTGGGAGAACCTGAGCGCGCTCAACGACATTCACAAAGCCACGCGGGACATGAAGTTCGAGATCGCCATCAAGGGCCTCGGAGCACCCCTGCATCCCGGCGCTATTCGCTATTATCGCGAACGCGGTTTGCAGATTCCCGCCGAGCTGATCGTCGACCCGGTTCCCGAAGTCGGGACGGCAGCAACCGCAACCCAGAATAACCAAGAGCCTGCCCAATGAACTCTACTGCGATCAAATGGGCGGCCTTTCTCTTCGCTCTGCTTCACGTGTACAGCAACGTGTTCGCTTCCCTTTCGGAACTCTGGTTTTCCGCCATTCATTTCGGCGGCTTCGCCGCGCTTTGCGCGCTGGGTTTCCACAAGGCGCCCCCAGCGGTTGGAGTGCAAGGACACCCGAGCGGAGGTCTCGAGCGGTTGACCAATATCCTGCTGGCCATTCTGGCGCTGGCGGTTCCCGCGTACCTGATTCTTTTCGAGAACGCGCTGTACGCCAGGGAAGCGGAATTCATCGGGTCCGATTACCTGATGTCCGCACTGGCCGTGCTGCTGGCCATGGAGTTCACTCGCCGCACCAGCGGTCTTTTCATGCCCGTTCTGATCATGATCAGCCTGGCCTACATCCTCTTCCTCGGGCGCTACGTTCCGGGAGTCTTTTCCTTTCCCGGCCTGAGCCTGGAAACCGTGCTCTACCGAAGTTATTTCAGCAGCGAAGGCATGTTCGGGATGGTGGCCAATATTTCCGCCACCTACGTCTTCATGTTCATCCTGTTCGGCGCGTTTCTGTTGCGGTCGGGGGCCGGGGACTTCATCGTCAAGCTCGCGAACTGCCTGGCTGGGCGCTTTACCGGCGGAGCGGGCATGGTGGCGGTCGTGGGTTCCGGCCTGATGGGTTCTGTCACCGGGTCTGCAGTGGCCAACACCGTATCCACCGGTGTCATCACGGTTCCCATGATGACGCGCGCAGGGTTCACCCCCAAATTTTCGGCCGGCGTCGTGGCCTCCGCGTCCACGGGCGGCCCCCTGATGCCGCCGGTGATGGGTGCCGGTGCCTTTGTCATGGCGAGCTACACCCAACTGCCCTATCTGCAGATCATTGCCCTCTCCACCCTGCCAGCCGTTTTGTACTTTCTGACGGTTGCCTTTTTTGTGCGTATCGAGGCCAAGCGCCTGGGCCTGGAGCCCAAAGAGACGGAAGAACATGAGCGAATCGGGCGGGTACTGCGGGAGGGCTGGGCCTTCATCATTCCCCTGCTGGTACTGGTTGCCATGCTGGTGATTGGCTATACCCCGATCATGGCCGCAGCCATTGCCATCGGCGCCGTGGTGGTTGTTTCCTGGATCACCCCCAGGCCCATGGATGGACGACAGTGCTTTGAGGCAGTTCTGGACGCGGTCCGTACCATGATCCCCACCGCATTGCTACTGGTTGCGGTCGGGCTCGTGATCAACGTGGTCAACACCACAGGTATTGGCAACTCTTTCTCTTTCATGATTGTAGAGTGGGCCCAGGGGAACCTTTTCGTCACTCTGGTGCTGGTGGGGCTGGCCTCTCTGGTGCTGGGAATGGGGCTCCCGGTCACCGCCTCCTATATTGTGCTCGCCACCCTTTCGGCGCCTATCATTTTTGACCTGATCAGCCAAAGCCAACTGCTTGCCGTATTGCGCGCTGGCGACCTGCCCACCAGCGTGGAGGCGACCATCGACCTGTTCGGTGGCGATCCGGTGGTGGCGCTGAAGGAAATGCCACTGGAAATGAAGCAACTGGTGCGCGAGCAATTGTTGGATCCGGGCGTGCTTGGGGCCATGCTCCTGAGTGCTCATCTGATTATTTTCTGGCTGTCCCAGGACAGTAATATCACCCCACCGGTCTGCCTGGCCGCTTTCGCTGCGGCGGGAATTGCCGGTACCAAACCGATGGCCACTGGCCTGACGGCCTGGAAGGTTTCAAAAGGTTTGTACCTGGTGCCATTATTGTTTGCCTACTCACCGCTGGTAAGCGGTAGCTGGCCGGAACGGATCGAGGTCTTTATCTGGGCCTGTTTCGGGCTCTACGCCCTGGCGGGTTTACTGCAATGGCATCTGGAAAAGCCCTTGAACCTGCTCAGCGGCGCACTACTCCTAGTGAGCGCGATCTGTCTGAGCTGGGCCCCACTCAATATGGGCTTTCACATTGGCGGAGCTGTGATTCTGGTGGGGATAATCGTCTGGCAAAAGCGCGGTAAGCGGGCGCCCGTCGCGGCCCAGACCGGTTAGCGGATACGGGGTGTCCTCCAGCCGGTTGAAAAGGTTTTGGGGCACCTCCCGGACTACGATACGGGCGGCCCGCCCGCCAGATGCCAGCGCGTGGCCTGATTGCCATAACGTGCAAGAAACGCCCGGAAGTTCTCGTCCAGTACTCCGCGACCCTTGGCCAGTTCCACAATATTCAGCGAACCGGCGGTATTGAGTTCGTAGAATACCGGCCCACGGGAGGACAGGCCCACATCCCAGTGTTGAAATCGAAACCCCGGAAACGCCTGGGCGGCGTTTTCCAGCACCGATTTCAGCTTCTCCCAATCGGGAATCTGCTCACCAACCAGATCGCGTCCACCAGGAAGGCGCGGGTTGATCTGCAACCTGGTGTAGGCGCCGGACACAACCCGACGCACTTTACCGGTCTCTGTGTCCACATCGGCGATCCAGTTGCCTGTCTTGCCGTAGACGAAGTTGTCCACGAAGTTCCCTTTTGCCGGCAGCTTCCAGACCAGACGAAACAGCCTGGGGCCTTCGTCTGCTGCGAGCATGATGGCACGGCAGCCACTGACGGCGCCGCCGCAAATGTCCAGTGTGTCCGGATGGGGCTGCAAGGCCTCCTGAAAGAGAAAACCCCACCCTTCCGGATCCACGAGCCCCTCGATGAACTGCTCGGGGGACAACTCCCCCCCGGTAGCCAGTTGAAGGCGATCGCTGCGTCCGTCGTAGGACTCCACCCGTAGGCAGCCTTTGGCAGACCCACCCTTGATGGGCTTGCAGAATATTGGATACGGAGCGCCACGGAGGAAGTCGGCCAGCTCCTCCTTGTGGCGATACACCGGAACGTTCCCCATGGTCCGCCGGTAACGACAGGCGACCCCATAGAGTGCCGGCTGGGGAATGCCGCAGGCGGAAAACACCGCGGACATGACCAGCTTGTCCGTGACAATGGCGTCCCAGTGAGGGCTGTTGAGTTTTCTATGCAGTTCGATGGTCTGGGTAGTGCCGCCAAAGCTCTCCAGATCTACATCCCCGTAAAGCTTTCGGTTGCCAAGATTCATCAGGAAGTAATGAGCGGCACTGAGCTTTGCTTCGCTGCTGCGCAGACGAAGAATTTCGCGCACCTGCTGCCACAATGGTTTAGCCCCGGGGGCGGTCACTGACGCCTGGAACTGGCCAAAGCGTTCCAGGGCGCGCCGGTAGATCGGTTGCATCGCATAGTCCCTTCTTTCGTTTTTCGAGCACCTCATTCGCCAGAGTCGACTTCCTCCCATCGGTTCCCGACACTGTTCACAGGGCGAAAGCAAGGCATTGGCGTCCACACTGCGTCACGGTGCAGCTGCCACCTCGATCGCATTCCCTCGAGAGAGGTTTTTCCACGCCGCCGATTCCCCTGGCGGCGTTCGTGCCCTTCCAAGTTTCGGGCCACCAAGCTGGACTCTCGGCGACCAGGTTCGGAAACAGGGAAATCGGTGATGGTCGTCCTTTTCCTATTGGTCGCCTCGCAACCGGAATGCAATCACATAGCCTCCTTCCGGATCTTCCTCTCCGGCCGACTGGGTTCTCGCTCCCCCGGCACCGGTGCGGCCCCAGACCGGTGTGGTAATGACCAGCGTCTGACGTTTGGAGCGTGGCGAAAGATAACTCATGGGCGTGGCCTGTGCCGTGGTGGGGAGCCGGTAGCTCCACACCTCCTCGCCGGTTTTTACGTTCACCGCGTGCAGCGTGCTGTCCATGGTGCCACCAATGAAAATCAGGCCGCCCCGGGTGACGATGGAGCCGGCGCTGAGGGGCGTTCCCACGGGAATGGGCAGGCCCAGCTTCAAGCCCAGTGGGCCACTGTCGTTGGCGTTGCCGATGGGCCGCTTCCAGACCATCTGCCGGGTTTTCAAATCCACAACCGCCAGTACGCCGTACGGCGGTTTCAGGCAGGGAACCTCCAGCGGCGACAGGAACATGCGGGTGGATGCTCCATAGGGCGTACCGAGTTGCAGTGATCCCTCGGCGCCCGCGTCCATCTCCGCACGCGGAATGAGCCGCAACTGGTTGGCCATGATCATGGGGCTGGCAATCATCAAGTGGTTGGCTTCATCCACCGCGACACTGCCCCAGTTGAAGCCACCCGCATTGCCTGGAAACTGCAGGGTGAGCCGGGTGCTGGGGGGAGTGAAATGGCCTTCGTAGCGCATCTTCCGGTATTCGATGCGACACCACAGCTGGTCGAGCGGGGAGATGCCCCACATGTCTGCCTCACGCAGGTCCTCACGGAAGTGCGGCATACCCACAGAGAAGGGCTGAGTGGGCGAGGTCCAGTCCTCGGGCACACCCCCCTGGGGGACGAGCCGCTCCTCCACCTCGGCGATGGGCTCACCGGTGACGCGGTTCAACATGAAGACTTCGCCGCGCTTGGTGGGCTGCAGGAGCGCCGGCACCACCGAGCCGTCTTCGGCGGGAAGGTCGATCAGAACCGGCTGGGAAGGCACGTCGTAATCCCAGATGTCGTGGTGAACCGTCTGGAAGGACCATTGAACCGAGCCATCCTCCCCGTCCAGTGCCACTACGGAGCTGGCGTATTTTTCGGAGGCTTCCTGCCGGTGCGCGCCGAAATAATCCGGCGTTTCGTTACCGGTGGGGGCATAGATCCAGCCCCGCTCTTCATCGACGCTGAAGATACTCCACACATTGGGCGTACCGCGGGTATACACCTCGCCCTCCGGCGGCTCGGTGTTGATTCCCGGCCGCCCCATGTCCCAGGCCCAGGAGAATTCTCCGGTCAATGCATCGAAGGCACGCACAACCCCGGACGGTTCCCCCACTTCGCGATTGTCGAGGACCCATCCACCGACCACCGCGTTACCGCGGACAATGGCGGGCGGCGAGGTGACGAAATAGTAGATGGGTGCTTTCAGGCCCATCTTGCGCGTCAGATCCACTGCGCCGTTTTCACCGAAGTTTCGGCAGGCTGCTCCAGTGTGGGCATCGATGGCAAGCAGGCGGGCGTCAGCGGTTGCGGTCAGAATCCGTTCGGGACACTCGCCCTGGTAATCAGCCGGCGCCCGGTGGTAGGACACCCCACGGCAGGTGGTAGTGAAGTAGCGGGCGGTGTCGAGGTGAGCCGGATTGATTTGCGGATCGAAGCGCCAGCGTTCACTGCCGTCTTCAGCATCGAGGCCCAGCACCACGTTTCCGGCCCCGCAAACGTAAAGCATGTCATTGACCTGAATGGGAGTACCCTTGGCAACTCCACCCAGACCAGTGCGAACCTTCCAGGCTACCTCCAGATCGGACACATTCTCCGCCGTAATCTGATCCAACGGCGAGTAGCGTGTGCCTGCACGGGTATTACCGTAGGCGGGCCAGTCGCCCCGTGTGTTCGCCGGGCTTTGCGTGTCGGCGGTTCGCATCGCAGAGGGAGCGTCAGGCCGCGCGCTGACTATGAACGGCCCCGCCAGCAGGAGCACCACCGCCGCGCTTCCCAACCATGAGGCAGGGCCCGCCAACAATGGCGGCGGGTTCCCGGAATGGAGTGCGGCTCGCACCCAGGGCATCAGCAGGTAAAGGCCCAGAACCATCAGCGGCAACAGGCGCGGCGCGAGCGCCCAGCCATCGGCCCCCACTTCCCAATAGCTCCAGAGCAGGGTCGCCAACAACAGTCCCCCGTAGACCCAGGATCCGGCCGGCCTGTGCTGCCACAGCAAGACGGAGCTGATCAGCAGCGCGAATCCGGCGAGCAGGTAGTACCAGGAACCCCCCAGGGTAATCAGTTGCAGCCCCCCCAACAGCAGGGCGGCCGCCACAATGGCGAGCAGGAAGGCAAAGAGGCGAAGGGAAATGGACTTGCGCATGAAGAGACCTTTTTTATTGTTAGCGTGGCGCCGAAAGAAGCGCTCCTTCTATGTATAGCAGAAATGCCAAGGGGGGCTGAATCGATCACAACATTTAATTGCCTCGGCCTTCCTGTGACTCCGCAGTATCGGTTGCAAGTTTTACAGTGTGGACCAGTGAAGCTTTTTCGCACCCACTCTGGCGAGACCCGCACCCCAGGGGGCACGCAATGCAGCCCACTCTTGGCCGAAGGCCAACCGTTCGCGAGAAACCACGGACTGGAATGGGTCTTGCTCAATCGCGGTACACGACGGAACGAAAACTTCACAAGAAGTTAAGGAGAGTATATGAAAGCCCCCCTCATACTGGCGGCCGCAGGTCTGGCGTTTTTTCCTCTCAGTGGCATGGCCATTGAAGATCTGAGTGATACCTGGGTCGAGGTGGACTGGGTCAACCTCGACATTGACGAGTATGGAGATGATGATTTCATCGACCTGGATGATGGCGACGGCATCGCGCTGCGCGGTTCCTATGGTTTCGATACCGCGCCGGTGGAGTTTATCGACAGCTGGTTTCTGTTTGTCAACTACATCGAAACCGAATCCGATGCGACTTTTGTGGACGATTTCGGCCTGCTCCAGCCAGCAGACACGGATGTAATCAAGTTCGACCTGGGCGCGGGGTTCAACATGCCGCTGAACGACATGTCCCAGATCGTGGTGCGCATCGCCTATTCCGACATCGATATTGACGACTTCAACATCGGCGCATCCGATACCACGTCCATCAGTGATCTGGGAGATGATTCGTCCGACGGGTTCTACCTGGATGGATCGTGGCGCGCGCAGATCAGTCAGAATGTCGAGGTCTCTGCCGGGCTGCGCTACACGGACATCGAGGAAACTGATCAGTTCAGTGTGATCGGCAACGCGCTATTCGAGATCACCGAGAACTGGGGCGTGAATGTGTCGGCAGATGTCGGTGACGAGCTTACAACCATCGGCATCGGCGCCCGCTATTCCTTCTGACTGGGTGTTAAACCCGCTTTAGTCTGTTCCCTGCGAATGCCCGGAGTTTTCCGGGCATTCCTGCGCCCCCTTGACCGGTCCGCGCCACAGCTCTAGCATTCGGCCACCATACAAGATCAAGCGCCGCTGCTATGAACCTTCTCCTGATCCTGGCCGTTCTCTTTACCTTGCTATTTATCATTGTCACGGTGCTGGAAAAGTACGGGAAACGGCATTCCGGTGAGGAGACGGCGAAGTGGAGCCGCTTCATTTTTCCACTCATCGGGCTCATCATGGTCCTGCAGGCCCTGCGTTATTTTTTCGGCGGCTAGCACGGAGTTCAGAAACCGAACACGCCCATGAAGCCGAGCAGAAACGCATAGCGCAGGCCCTTGCCAATTCCGGTGAGCAGGAAAAACAACCAGAAGTTGACCCGCATGATTCCGGCAATAAAGGTCAGCGCGTCCCCGCCGATAGGTGCCCACGCCATTAACAGGGACCACACCCCGTATTTTTGAAACCAGCGCTGGGAACGCCCCAGTGAGTCTTCCTTGAAGGGAAACCAGCGCCGGCTCTGAAAATGAAGCAGATAACGCCCCATGACCCAGTTCACTGCCGAACCCAGTGTATTGCCGCTGGTGGCAAACACCCACAGCAACAGCGGATCGTAGCCTTGGCTGAGCAGGCCGGCGAACAACAGTTCCGAATAGGCCGGCAGTATGGTGGCCGCGAGGAAGGCGATTCCGAACAGGCTGAAGTAGGCTTCCACTCACGCCCCCTTTCGCATGTAAGCGGCAGCCCGGGCCTGGCCCACCAGGTAGGCAAAGAGCTGCTGCTGTTCGCGAATCTGCGGCAGGTATTCCGGATGCCACTGTACACCTATTGCAAGAGCGGATTCGGAGCCAGGCCCCGTTCTATACTCGATCGCCTGCACCACCTGTGCCTCATCCCGGGCCACAATATCAACCCGGCGACCCAGGTCGGCAATGGCTTGATTGTGCAGGGCGTTGACCCGGCAATCGAAACGTCCAAGAATCCTGGAAAGACAACTGCCCTCGGCCAGCACGATGCGCTTGCGGGGCAGCAGACTTCGTACGTGAGGCACCTCGTCGTAGAACTCGGCGATGTTCTGATGGAGACTGCCACCCAGCACGACGTTCAAGAGTTGAGCGCCCCGACAGATTCCCAGTACTGGAATTTCGCGGTCCATCGCCTCGGCGATCAATCGTTTTTCCAGTACATCCCGGTCCGGGTCGTAGCCCTGACGAAACTTCACCGCAAACAGGATGCGCAGGAGAAACAGGACAAAGGAGATCAGCAGGTCGAGGATCGGGCTGCCCTGACGCCGGTTCTCCTTCATATCGGCGAACGGAGTTTCGCCGTAATGACTCGGTTCGATATCGCTGCCGCCGCCAATGACCAGACCGTCCACAGCGTTGATGGTCTGGGGTTTGCGCGGAGTGATGCGAAGCGCCCTCGCGCCGGCGCGGTTCAGAGCCAGACGAGTCATCAACCAGGCGGGGGTGCCGCCCCGGTTGGGCCCGGTAACTCCTATGATCGGCCTTTTGCTGATAGACAGTCCCCTCTCTTCTATTCCGCCTGCACCGACTCGGCAAACTGCCGTACTCGTTCCAACCACGGTACACGATGGCTGAGGCGGAATCTTGCCTGTTCCTGTTGCCACGCATTCAGAAGATCCTGACGTTGCGCGCGGTCAAAAGCCAGCACTTCCACCAGTTGCCAGCGATTCCACTCGTCCTCCAGCTTCCACCCGGGCTCACCGACCCGGCAATCCGGTAACCGGTAGTGATAAGCGGGGCGGCCCTTGATCAGGGAGCGTTCGCTCTCTTTTACATGTGCCAGCACGCCGTCAGGATCCAGCTCCACGAAGATCGGAAGCATGTCAAGACTGCGGTTGCGAGTCGGGTTGTATCGCAGATAATCCCTGATCAGGCCCTGCAGGTCCGGCTGGTAGAGAGGGTCCAGTACCATTTCCATGTAGGCCTTGGGAAAGGGGTCGATGTACTTGGTAAAAAATCGCCTTGTGAAATCGGTACCGGCATCCTCGATTATCCAATCGCTGAGCAACAGAAAACTCTGCAGATAGGCGAGCAGGGATTCGCTGGATGCAGATGGAATCGAGGGGTTCATGTGCAGGCCGAACGCATAGTAAATGGACATCTGCGTGCCCTCCCCCTCCACGGATTCGATGACCTGGACAATCTGGTGAAGGCTGGCGAGTTCGGTCATGGGGATCGGTCCCGTGACCACTTCGCAGGGAATCAGTTGACGACTGAGATGATCGACGCTGCGCTCCCAGCGTTCGCCTTCGGAGCCCGGCGAGAAATCGACGCCCACGCTACCGAGCCAGTCCCGGTAGGCCAGTGAGGTCAGCAACCGGGTATCCCGCTCGACTTTCAGGCGCCCGAGCGCGGAGTCGTTCAGCACGGCTTCAAAAGAGCTGCGCATTTCCACGCGGCCACCGAGCCGCGCCGCAAGCGCTTCAGCGAGGGTCTTCACCCCCACGTTCCCGACCTCGAATTCAAAGCCGACCCGACGGACTTCGCCCTTGTCGTCCTCCACCTGCGGCGGCAAGCGAAACGATCGTGTCATGAAAACTTTCCGGTTCCAGCGAGCCCGTTGGACGTCCAATATATGAGGAACAGTCCTGCCTCAGCCAGGGGGTTGATGCAAGACGCTCGCCACCCGCTTGCCCCGGCCGGATCAGTGAGTGAGCGCATAGATGAGGTAGTTGATTCCCAGTTGATAGGCGAGATTCGCGTAGCGGGTGGGATAAGCCGGGTGATAGGTATGCTCCCAGCCGTCGCCGATGTCCGAGTTCCAGTTCACCAGCACCATCACCCGCCCGTCGTCGTCGAGCAACGCCCAGTTGGAGGCAAAACCCACGTCGGCCTCGGGAATGTTCTGGGCATTGCCCAGGGCCGGTATCATCTGGGCGCCGTCCACGTCGTAGAAGCCGTGAAAGATCTCATGATCGGCATCCAACTGGACCAGTTCCCGGTCCGGGAAAAGGCGGCCGAAGGTCCGATGAAAGTTCTCCCACTCCTGGGTGCCCCAGAAGTCGTCGATGAAGAGGAACCCGCCGCGCAGCAGGTATTCACGCAGATTGTCCAGCTCCTCCGGCGTAAAGGTGACGCCGCCGCCACTACCCATCTCCAGAGCATACAGAAAAGGATAATTGAAGATATCCTCATCATCCAGGCGGCGGACAATGGGATCGCTGTTGATTTCGACGTGGGTGAGTCGCTTGACCCCCCGCAGGAAGTTTTCGTCAGCCGCGGGATAGTCGATACTCCAGAACGAGCCGAATCCAAAGCCGCCGCGCCCGTACTCGCTGTCGTAGCGCAGGCGCACGAAGGAGAACTCCCCTTCGAACCGCGAACCGTCGGTGGCCATGGCCGCGCTGCCCCAGCCCGCCGTCAGCCAGGCAGTGAACAGCAACGTTATCTTGGTCAGAAAACACTTCACGTTCCTTCGTCCCCTGCAGAATATGCCCTGCAGGATACCAAGGAGACGGGAAACTGGAAACGGCAAGCGTTCAGTGAGATTCACCCTCGCGCAAACAGCGCGGCCCGCTAGCACGCCTTCGAGATCTCTCGTCAGAAAGTCGTCTTGATTTTCAGCGCGACCTTGGGACCGTAGGTGTAGCAATAGCTTTCCACCTCTTCGACGACGCGAGTGGCGGTTCCGCCCGCGTAGCGATTCCGCTCATAACAGCTGGGCTCGTCCAGGAGGTTCGTCGATTCCAGGCGGAAAGTAATGCCGCCGAAGGCGATCTTCTCCACGAACAGACTGGCATCCGGGGGCCGGAAGCGCTCCTCGATGTCTCCGATCTCCACGATCCGTTCGGCGCCGGTCAGAGGGTAGGTGTAGTCCGCGCCATAGTTCAGGTTCCACAACGGCAGGTCGTGCCGGAAACCCAATTTGAACTGGCCGCGACCATGAGAGGTAATGCGCCGGCTCTCTTCCAGAAAGGGGTCCGTTACTTCGGAATCCTCCACCAGCGCGCCAATAGTCAGAAGGGCATCGGGCATGTCCAAAGCGTGCAGGCGAACGCTGGCGTCCAGTTCGGCACCGTAGCGTTTGCCGTCGCCGATATTGCCGGGCGCCGAAAGAAGCAGTGCGGATTCGGTGGAAACTGCCACGCGATCGATGACATCGTCGATGTCATCGTAGAACACACGGGAGTTGAGCACCCCCACCTCTCCCGGCAGGCGATACTCCAGATTGACTTCATAGCGCCAGGTCTTCTCCTGCACCAGGTCCGCGTTTCCGGCACTGACGTTCTTGTCCAGGTCCAGCGTATCGCTGCTTCCTGTGCTGAAATTCGCGAAGCTCAACTGGGAGATATCGCGCTCGAGAGTCGCCCGCAGTTGGGTTCGCTGGTTGATGTCATAGCGATAGTCGAATTTGGGCTTCAGAAATTCGAACTCCCGAGCCTTCTCCACGGGCCGTCCGTTGTTGGTGCCGCGCTGGGAGATTTCAGATATCTCCGCCACCAGAGTCGATTCCAGCGTTGCGTCGGACCCGAGGCGCCAGTTGTGGATCAGGAAGGGCTCATAGCGAATCTCCTCCACAAAGGAGTCCACGTCGCTGATCGGCGCCAGCCCGCCAAAGCGGGGGTCGGCCGCTCCGTCCCGCGGCAGTCCCATGCGGAAGGACTTGTCCAGGGTTGTCTGTGCCGCTTCCAGACCGAGCTCCAGATCCTGCCCGATCGTCAGCGGGGTATTGAAGGAGAACCGCAGGATGCGCTCACGATCCATCTTGTCCTCGCCGATGTACAGAACTTTGGAACTGTCCGCTGCTTGCAGTTCGAAGCGGTCGTAGTACCAGTCGTCGACACTTTCGTTCACAACGAAAATCAGGCTCATGCGGCGCCCGTCGGCGAAACCATGCTGATAATTGCCGCCCACTTCCCACTTGGTGCGCTCCGATTCCCGCTCTTCGAACTGCCGGTTGATTTGCAGGGGGTCGACATCCCAGCGGGTATTGGTCCGGTGGATTTCATGGGGGTTGCTGTTGTCCCGCACAAAGGCGTTGAACTGCAACAGATCCCGATCGCTGAACTGGTAACCGAAATTGCCGGCCAGCTCATAATCGGTCTGCTCACGGATTCGGGTCTGGTCCATGCTGTCTTTCGGCCGCCCGTCCCGGTGAACGCTTGTTTCCCGGCGCACCTGGCGCTCGTAGTAGGGCTCCGCCGTCAGGCTCGCAAGGTAGTTCAGATTCCCGGTCTGCCCCCCGAAGGAAAACGACCCTCCGGGCCCCAACTCGCCATCGCCGTAGCGAATGGTCTTCAACTCGGCGGACACACTGGAGCGGGAAGCGCCCTCGTGCATGACGATGTTGACAATCGGGCCCGCTGTCCGGACCTCCAGTTCCGCTGAACTGCCGCGAATGATCTCCACATAATCCACCTGTTTGGCGGCAATGCGGCTCAGCATCTCGCTGCCGCTGTTCTCCTTCCCGGCAATCCGGCGGCCGTCAATCAGGATCGCGCTGCTGCCCGCCCCCAAACCGCGGCGACTTTGCGCTTCCGCGTTCACAACGGAATCGATCCCCGGTATTCGGTTGAGCATGTCCAGAGCCGTCACTGGATCATAGCGGGAAAAGAAATCCGCTGGATAGGTCACGGTGGACGCGTCCCCCTCGCCGACACCGGTTTCGGGCGGCGAAGAACGGGTCGAAGTTTCCGCTTTCGCGAAAGCAACCACCGGGAACACGCAGAGGAAAAGAGCTGTTTTAAAAGCAGTAAAGATTGGATCCTTACTAGAAAACGCCACTGGGAGACTCCGTACTACTGTTTTATGTCCGGCACATGCACTCCACCCGCGGCGCGATATCGGAGTATCGCTGTTATTTTAATTTTCAGGATGGGTTTGCATGGGGCCGCCACCTGGCGGTGGCAAGAAGCGCGAGTTTAGCAGTTTTCCGGGCTCGCGGAATGCCTGGTCATCTGGAGGTTACATAACTTTGCGTTGAGCACTGCCCGACCGAACGGTTTATAACGCGGGCACAGGGAGATCATTACATCTATTACTTTCAACGCAGCTGAAAGGAGTAGTTACGCACCTCTGGGGGCGCACAGCACCGGACGACTCACGTTATTTCGGCGTGAGCCGCCCGTGGAATCCAATTTAGCTTTTGCAGACACTCCCCAGGGGACCGCTGCCGCCGCAGTAACTTTCGTCCTGCAGCTGCATGAAGATGCCGTTGGGATCAAGGAAGTAGATTTCCGGCACCTCGTCGCGCATGCGAATCTGTGCCTTGATGCCGTGCTGCGAAAGTATCTCCACGGTCCGGTCCACGTCGAAGTTCTTCACACCGAGGCACACGTGATGAATGGCCTCCTCCGTATCGGGAGTGCCACCGTAAAACCCGAGAAACTGGCCCTGGTCTCCGGTGGAAAGGTTGATGCCGTTGCTCTGCTGGCTCTTGACCTCCAGCCCGAACAGGTCCTGGTAAAACGCCGCCGCTTTCGGAATATCCTTGACAAAGAGTGTGACATGGTTGATGGATGTCACTTCCAGCTGGGCGTTCGTCTGCGCCCGCACCCCGGCACTGCTCATCAGCGCCATGGCGGAGAGCGACGCAAGAAAGCTGCGACGGGAAATGTGGCCGTTTTCGTACTCTGCAAGCAGTTCTTCAACCGATTCACTCATGACAATCACCCCTCTTATTGTTGTTGTCCGATGTGTGATCAAGGTGCGAAACAAAAAAGGCGCTCGCGAGCGCCTTTTTAAGTGATTATTCGGGAAGCGCCAGCGCCACCAGCCTTCCGGCTGACTTGCCATCGCCCACGGCCATGACAACGTACTGCCGACCGTTACTCATGTAGGTGACGGGCTGCCCGGCCTGGGTTGCGGGCAGGTCGATTTCGGCAACGATTTCCCCGGTTTTCTTGTCGTAGGCCCGGAATACGGGACTGCCGCCCCAGCCCTCACCGGCGAAGAGCAGTGACTTGGTGAGCAGGAGACCGGAACGGGTGGGCTTTCCCGTGCGCTGGAGATCCACGTCCTTCAGGTCCGGGTGGTTGGCAACCTCCCCCGGAGTATCGCCATTGGGAATCCACCAGCGATGATCCCCGCTGTTCAGATCGATTGCCGTAATGCGTCCCCACGGTGGCTTGACCAGGGGCAGACCGCGAACCTTCGGCACCCGGCCGCCGCCTCCCCAGATATACTTCACCGAAGAGGCTTTCGCATCATGCATCAATGCAAGCATGGAAACGTCCGTGAAGGAAGGCACATACATCATGCCCGTCTCCGGATCGAAGGCGCCGCCCTCCCAGTTGGTACCGCCCGTGGCGGACGGCAGGCTCAGGGTACCCTTGGTGCCGTCGGGGCCGTTGGCCACCGAGGGTGGCGTATACAGCGGGCCCAGGCGGTAGGGTTTCACTGCCTTCTTGGCTTCGGCGAACAGTTCCGGGGTGAAGTCAATCAGATCTTCGTGGCTGATCCCCTGGCGGTCGTAGGCGGCCGGTTTGGTCGGAAATGGCTGGGTGGGCGAGGTCCACTCGCCGGGCACGTCCGTCTGCGGCACCGGACGTTCAACAATCGGCCAGACCGGTTCACCGGTTTCCCGGTCGAAAACGTAGGCGAAGGACTGTTTCGTGAGTTGCACCACCACCTTTCGGCCATTGGGCAAGTCCGCCAGGATCGGCGCGTTGGGGTTGTCCCAATCCCAGATGTCATGGTGAATGATCTGGTAATGCCAGCGTTTTTCGCCAGTGTCGATATCCAGGGCCACCAGGCTGTTGGCATAAAGGTTGTTGCCGGGCCGATCACCGCCGTAGCGATCACCCGTTGCCGATTCCACCGGAAGATAGACCAGCCCCAATTCCGGGTCCGCCGACATCGGGGCCCACACACCCGCATTTCCGGTGAACTTCTCGGAGCCGTTCAGCCAGGTTTCAGAGCCGGGCTCGCCAGGCTCCGGAATGGTTTTGAAGGTCCACAACAACTTGCCCGTGCGCGCGTCGAAGCCGCGGATGTCACCCTTTACGTTGGATGCAGACGTGGGACGGAAACTCACCAGATGTGCCGCGCCCACGATGATGACGTCATTCACCACCAGCGGCGGCATGGACAGACCAATGTCGATGTCCTCGCGGTCCTCGGCCAGGCGCAGCCCCTTTTGCAGGTCCACCCAACCACCGGCACCGAAACTCGGGTCCGGCAAACCGGTTTTTGCATTCAGCCCTACCAGATAGTACCCCGGGGTAACCGTGTAGATGCGTTCCTGGGCACCGTCCTTCCAGTAGGCCACACCCCGACCCGAGCCTTTGCGGGGCGCGTCGTCGAACCGCTTGCCTTCCTGGGGCCGCCACATCCATTTCAGCTGGGCGGTCTCAGCGTCGATCGCCACCACGTTGCGCGTGGTGCCGGCCGTAAAATAAAGCGTGCCGTCCACCGCCAGCGGCGAGGTGGTGTTCTTGAATTCGGGCTGAGGGCCGAAGATGCCGGCATTGAACTCCCAGGCAACTTCCAGGCTATCGGCATTGTCCGCGTTGATCTGGTCGAGCGGTGAATAACGGCTCGCAGCGAGATCGCCGTTAAACTCGGCCCAGTTCACCATGCCGTCCTGCTTGTCGGCGGTTGTCGCCTCTTCCGGGACGATGGTCAACTCAGCCAGTTGCTGCTGCTTCAAATCTCCCTCGGGAAGCGGGACGCCTCCTTGGTTGAGAATGTAGGACGTTACATCCAGATACTGGGAATCGGGCAGGGAACCGGGCTGTTCACCGGGCATGGTCAGCTTGATGCGCTGAAAAAGTTCGTCCGCCTTGCGGCCCGCCCAGACGCTGCGAACCCGGCCATCCATTTCCAGCGGGAGATGACAACGGCTGCAATGATTCTGAAAAACCTCAGCACCGCGCTCCACGTTGTCCGGAACCGCGTTCGCAGACAGTGAAAGCGCGGCCAGCGCCAGGGAGATCAGGGAGGAAGATGCTGGTCTGATCAAGCCGATTCTCCTTTATTTTTATGAAACAACAATCGCGCAGGCTGCAGGCACGTATGATCAACTCCAGGTCACGCGGACGACCGTACGGATTGCCTTGAGTTTCGTCTGCCAGATTGACCATCGGATGCGTCGGTCATCCGGGATTATTCGACCGTATGGTACTTGAGTCCATGGGGATTCGTCGTCAAATTAACACTTCCAAACGGTTACCGTTCCGCGACCAGTCACGGACAACCGTTCTTGAATTGCCTCCACCCCTGCTTTACTCTTTTGTGCTCCATTCCCCCACAATAATTCGATAATGCCAAGCTTTGTTCATTTTCGCGCGCGCTGGCTGGTTGCAGTGAGCTGCTGTTCACTTTTGTTGTCCGTGCCCGTTTCTGTGGAGAACGCTCACGGGGAAGGCACCGCCCGAGGGGTTCACCGGCCGGGCCCGGCCGCGACCACCGGATCTTCGCAGTTTGAAGCGCGGCTGGCTCCCATGCCTGTTGATTTTCGCTCGATCGACAAAGTCACCGGTCTGGGACAGGCCACGGCGCAGCTCCGTGGATCACTGCTCACTGTGCACGGCCATTTCGCCGGCCTTAAAGGAGCGGCGCAGTCCGCGCATCTGCACATGGGGCCGAGGGGCATCCCGGGTCCGGCCATTGCGGAACTGCAAGTGAGTCCCGGTTCGGAGGGTAAGCTCGTGGGCCGCATCGAACTGACTGCCGCGCAAATCGAAGCGTTGCACCAGCAGGCACTGTACGTACAGGTCCACAGCGAGGCAGCGCCGGCAGGAAATTTGCGCGGCTGGCTGTTTCCCATCTCACCAGGACCCCGGAACTGATGAACTCACCCCGGAATCGACCCGCGCGCCTGCTTCGCCTCGCGACCTGTGCAATGGTTACCTTTTTGACAGCCTGCTCCGAAGCACCACCGGAGGTGACTTCCGCTCCCGCTGCCCCCCTTGCCACTTACACCGATGTCCAGGCCAACAGCGGGCGAGGCCTCTATTCCGCTAACTGCTCCGGGTGCCACGGTGAAACACTGGAGGGAGGTCCCGCCGCGCCCGGGCTGACGGGTGAAGGCTTCCTGCAGAAATGGGCCGGACGCGACGTGCAGAATTTGCGGGGCCTGATTCAGAGCTCCATGCCTCCTGGAGGCAACAGCAACCTCGAGACAAATGATTTTTTGCAGCTCACCGCGTATCTGCTCCAGGCCAATGGGCTTGCGAGCACTCGCGGTGCGCTGACCGTCGCCAGTAATTTCCGACTCGGTGAAGCGCCGCGCAGCGCAACGGCCCGGCAACAGGCCCGTGCCCCGGTGGGAGTGACCGTTAAAGGTCGAGTCGAAGGTTTTGTCCCGGTCACCGACGCCACGCTTCGCGACCCTGATCCGGCGGATTGGCTGATGGTGCGGGGCAATTATCAGGCCTGGAGCCACAGCGCGCTCAGCCAGATCAATCGCAACAATGTGGGGAACCTGCAACTGCAATGGGTCTGGGCCATGCATGAGGGAAGCTCCGAGCCCTCGCCCCTCGTCTACAAGGGAATTATCTACCTGATCAACCCGGGTAACATCCTGCAGGCCCTGGACGGGGAAACCGGAGATCTGATCTGGGAGCATCACAGCGGGCCGGCAAATCGCCAGGACATGCGCAATATTGCCATCTACAACGACAAGATCATTCAAGCCACCACCGATGCCCGCCTGCTCGCCCTCGATGCACGCACCGGTGAGAAAGTGTGGGAAACCCGGATCGCCGACCCCAACGCAGGCTTCGAAAACTCCAGCGGCCCCATCGTGGCCGAAGGGCTCGTTCTGCAAGGGCTCGCGGGATGTGCCCGCTACGACGACGAGGGTTGCTTCGTGAGTGCCTACGATGCGGACACCGGTGAACTCCAGTGGCGTTTCGAGACCCTGGCCCGCAGTGGTCACCCGGGAGGAGATACCTGGGGCGGACTGGAAGACCGGTTCCGTGCCGGCGGGGAAACCTGGATTACCGGCAGCTATGACCCGGACCTGAAGCTCACCTATTGGGCCACCGCCCAGGCCAAGCCCTGGGTCCCAGTGAGCCGCCACATGTCCATTGAGGACCAGGGGCTCTACACCAACGCCACTGTGGCCCTCGGCGTGGAGGACGGAGCCTTGTCCTGGTATGTTCAACACGTTCCCGGCGAGGCTCTGGACCTGGACGAAGCCTTCGAACGGGTTCTGATCGACCGCCATGGCCGCAAGCTCGTGGTCTCTCTGGGAAAGCACGGCATTATCTGGAAGCACGACCGAAAATCGGGCGAGTTTCTTCAGCACGCTGAAACGCTTTTCCAGAATGTGTTCAGCGATATAGACCCCCAGACCGGTGCCGTCACCTACCGGGACGACATCGCACGCGCGCAGCTTAACCAGTGGATCTCCGCCTGCCCCAGCAGTGCCGGCGGCAAGGACTGGCATCCCATGACTTACCACCCGGGCGAGGGCCTGCTGATCACGCCGCTGGTGCAAGCGTGTTTCGAGACCGCCGCCCGTCCCGTGGAACTGAAGGAAGGCTCCGGAGGCCTGGCCGCCAGCCGACGCTTCTTCGAAATGCCCGGAAGCAAGGGCATGCTGGGCAAATTCGCGGCCTTTGATGTGGATACCCTGGAGGAGGTGTGGAGTGTCGAGCAGCGCGCTTCTTTCCTCACAGGTGCTCTGTCCACGGCCGGTGGCCTGGTATTCGTAGGCGACCTGGACCGCAACTTCCGCGCCCTTGACGTGAAAACCGGAGAACAACTGTGGCAATCCCGGCTGGCCACGTCCGTGCAGGGCTTTCCCGTCTCATTCAGTATCGAGGGTCGGCAATACATTGCGGTAACGGCCGCGTTAGGCGGAACCAGTCCGCGCATGGTGCCGCGCCTTGTAACGCCGGAAATCCAGCCACCCCAAAACGGCAATGCGCTTTACGTGTTCGCACTGCCCGAGTGAATGTTTACCAATGTGAGGATCAAGCATGAGCGATTTGAAGGACAAGAATGTGGTTGTCGCCGGAGGCACCTCCGGCATCGGCTTTGCCATCGCCGACCTGGCTTCCCGCGCCGGCGCCAGGGTCTGGGCGCTAGGCCGAACCCAAAAATACATTGACCAGGCAAACCAACAGGCGGGCGGCCGGATCGAGTTCCGCCAGATTGATATTCACGATGGAGATGCCCTGGCTCAGCTCCTCAACGAGGTCGGCACCGTGCATCACCTGGTGGGCAGCGCCACAGGCGCCAATCGCACCATCGCACCGTTCATGCAACAAACCCACGAGCAGTTTTCCGAGGCGTTTGGCAAATTCTGGGGCTACACAAACCTGGTGCGAACCGGAGTTCCCTTTATGGCAGAGAACGGTTCCATTACGCTCCTGAGCGGCACACCCTCGCGCAAGTGCCGACCGGGAATGTCGTCGATCAGTTGCGTAGGCAACGCGGTGGAAGGTTTGTGCCGGGCCATTGCCCCGGAGATCGCTCCCATCCGCATCAACACCGTCGCGCCGGGCATCATCGATACCACCATGTATGAATGGATGGCGGACGCCAAGGATGAACGCCTCCACGCCATGACCGCAGAACAATCCATCAAGCGCCCGGGGAAGCCGGAGGAAGTCGCCGGGGCGGTTGTCTACCTGATGACGGCCGACTATGTGACCGGCACCAATATCGATGTGGATGGCGGCCTGCTGCTGCCCTGAATACACCCGGCCGGGACTGCAGTCCCTTAACCCGTACATCAATCAACTTCCGGAGACACGCAATGAAGACACAACGCATCGTTCTCGCCCAGCGCCCAGTAGGCGAACCCGACGACAGCTGCTTCCGCACTGAGGAGGCAGAACTGCCCGCGCTGCAGGAGGGGCAGATTCTGATCCAGGTTCTGTGGCTGTCGCTCGACCCTTACATGCGCGGACGCATGAATGACGCAAAATCCTATGTGGAGCCCACCCGGATCGGCGAGGTCATGCCCGGCGAATCCGCGGGCGTGGTCATCGAGTCCCGTTCCGACAAGTACAAGAAGGGCGATTACGTAACCGCCTACACGGGTTGGCAAACGCATTTTGTAATCGACGACAGCGCCGAGCGGTTGCGTCCGGTGGACCTGAATCTGGGCACGCTGGGAATGCACCTTGGCGTAATCGGCATGCCGGGCCGCACCGCATATTGGGGGCTCACGGAAGTGGGCAAACCGAAAGCGGGCGAAACACTCGTGGTGGCCGCCGCTTCCGGAGCCGTGGGTTCAGTCGTGGGACAGTTGGCCAAGATTCTCGGCCTGCGTGCCGTGGGCATTGCCGGCGGACCCGAAAAATGTGCTTTCGTTCAGGACGAACTGGGATTCGACGCCTGCATCGATTACAAAACCCCAGGGTGGCAGCAGAAACTGGCCGAAGCCTGCCCGGATGGGGTGGACGTATACTTCGAGAATGTGGGCGGCGAAGTGGCCGAAGCAGTCGCCAGCCTCTTCAACCCCGGGGCGCGCGCGCCAATCTGCGGTTATGTGTCCGCGTACAACGCCAAGGACCGAAGCGAAGTGAAGACTCCCTTCGACATCTTCGCAAAGGCCGAAAATGTTCCCGAACATCGCTTCTTCGTGGTCACTGAATGGGACGACCGCTGGCAGGAGGCCACCACACAATTGGCGGAGTGGGTCAAGGCGGGAAAGATCAAATTCCGCGAATCGCTGGGAGAGGGTCTGGAAAATGCCCCGGAGCTGTTCCGCGGGCTGCTTAAGGGGAGGAACTTCGGCAAGCAACTGGTGAAAATCGCCGAAGAATAACCACTTCAAAACTGCACCAGCCACGGACAAAAAGCCGGCCCCGAGCCGGCTTTTTCTGTTGGAGGGCGAAAGCGATAAACGCCCCGCTCCGGCTGCTAGTGCTCGACTACGCCGCGCCGCTTTTCCCGCAACTCGCCCACCGAATGTCCCGACCAGTTCTTGATTGCACGGCGCAGACTCGAAGGGTTGGAGAACCCCATCAGCTCAGCGATCCTGTCCACCGATAGTGTCGAGGACCGCAAGTGATGGGAGGCCACTTCCATGCGAACCTCGTGAAGAATGCTGCGAAAGCTGGTTCCTTCCGCTGCCAATTTGCGGGTCAACGCCCGTGGCGTTGTGGCCAGCAGCTCGGCAACTTCTTCGAGAGTTATGAGCCGACCGGGAACGCCATTGAAGTAGGCACAGATATGCCAACGGACTTTGCGGGTGGTGGAGCTTTCCAGTTCCGCCTTTTGAAACTCTTCCTCACATTGGGCAATGATGCGATCGAAGGCGCTCTTCCGGAACAGCCTGAACGGCTCGGTAATGAACAGGTGGTGAGCGGCGATGGCTGATTGCTCGCAGTCGAAGCGCACTTCGTCACACGGGAGGTCCTGGTACATTTCCGCGTGAGCTGGAGCCGGATAGTGCAGATAGGCGTGCACGGCCGGATCCGGGACCGATTTGTTGCCGCACAGGTCACAAATGCGGAGAGTCACGGCGAGTCGATATTCTATTTCGAAAAGGTTCAGCTCCGCGTCATTCTCGGGAGAGGCGAAGTATCGCAGCGGTGTGACGACCATTCCATCCGCATCGATATACATGTTGGGTTTGTGGATGTACATGGTGTAGTACGGCTGCGCAATCAGCACATAACGGCGGAACGCTTCGCCGGCGGCCTGCAGGGTCGGGCTGCAGTGCACCACGCCGCCCACCGTGCCGTTGTAACTCCAATCCATGTACTGCCCCACCAGCAGGCCCAGCCCTGGTTTGCGGCACAGGCGAATGCCGTTGCGAAGAAGCTGGTGCTGCTGACGGTAGGAGATCCGGGCCTCCCGTGATGTCAGCATGTCCCGGGTGATGCCGGTATTGTCCAACAGGCGGTCGAGATCCGCACCAAAATGGGTAAATGCTTCAATAAATCCCAGCGGGTGAAGCTCAAAAGGAATTGTTTTCGCTTCCATGTGCCACCTCATTATTATTTGTCTAACGAAGCGATCCGGCCTTGCGCAGACCTCATCATGCTCGTGGGTGGTACCCCAATACTATTTGCAATGGGTATCCGCACGAACAACCGCCGCTATCCCGCGGGGACACATCGCCAGTGTACTGGCAGCCGACCTTGGAGGCAGGAGGATGATAGCTGGATTGTAAAGGCTTGTTAACCGCGTCAGGTATTTTTTCGCGGCAAGCCACGGAATGACATTTCGCGTGGCAGTGGTGATTTCGACACACTGGCCAGGGGAATCGGAGGCTGGCCCCAGGGGACATTAATGGGGTAAATTTACGCCACACGCACACCACATGTCGCGCAGATAATTCGGTAGCCAAATAGAAAGGAAACCGTACAAATACCACAAGCCGTTTTGGCGGGCGGCTTCTCGCAGCCCGCCATCAAAAGTCAATGGGGCGCAGGTTCGCAAACCGTCATGACTGATTGATCGGCCCGATGGACCGTCAAAAAGTTGAAACAACCTAGCCCTCGTCCAGGAATATGGCACGCTGATCACCGTGGGGATCCACCACCACTTGCGGCTCCAGGTCAAAGACCATGGTGGAGCGCTCGTCCGGTGTGTACGCCGGCCACTCTGGAACTCCGTCGTGATTGGGGTCACCTTCACGGGCGAATGCGAGCCAGGCCTTCGACATCATGTCGGCGATTCGCTGTTGGTCGTCGCCGACTCCGGACATGGATTCGGACTTCGCCACGTTGTCGAAAACCATTCCGATTTCCAGAGCGTGAGGCGAGAACCACTTTCCATCGTCCACGGGCGTATCCCAGTTGAGGAGGTACATGTAGACGGGCGCTCCGCCCTGTTGCGCCTTCTGATCGGCAAGTTCGATACTGTTGTTGAGAAAGCGTGCATCGGTCGTCGCTGTGAAGAACAGTTCCGCCGCGCCCATTTCCGGATGCAGCTCGCGATAGGTTTCGATCACCCGCGCCGGATCCGTACCGGGTACATAACGCTCCAGCGCGCCGGGCAAGGTATCCCAGTCAAGATCGAACGTGGAGGGGTCACGGGCACCGATCAGTAGTGAATTTTCCGTGCGGGTGGTGCCGATCAGTAGCGGTACATCCGCCGATTGGGGCGGGGCACCGTCCTGAAAGGGGTGGCGGCTGAAGTTGGTACCGTCCAGTACCGGTCGACTGCCGGGTGAAAGATTGCCTTCCGCGGCCACTGCGCGGGCGGCTTCTTCAATCTGATTACTGGGCATCGTCAGGATTCTGTCGATCGTGTCCGCTGTCAGTCCCAGCTTCTCCACAACTGCCGCCGTGGCCTTGGCTGCGCCTTCCCGGGGAGCAATGGTCAGTGCCGGACCGCTCTGGACGACGGCGCGATGGAACAGCCCCTCAGCCGCATCCATTGCCATCAGCACGCTCACCTTGGCCCCGCCACCGGACTCACCGAAAATGAGCACGTTGTTCGGGTCACCGCCAAATTCTTCAATGTTGTCCCGCACCCATTCCAGGGATTGCACCAGGTCCAGAATGCCTGCGTTACCCGAATCCGCGAACTTCTCACCGTACTCACCCAGGTAGAGATAACCGAAGTAGTTCAGCCGGTGGTTGACTGTAACCACCACCGCATCACCCCGGCTGGCGAGCCGCACCCCGTCGTAGGCATTACTGGAACCGTTGCCCGAGCTGAAGCCACCGCCGTGGAACCACACCATCACCGGACGTTTGCCGCCGTCGCGCAGCGCCGGGGTCCAGACGTTCAGAAACAGGCAATCCTCGCTCAGCGGCGGGACGGGATCGGGACGCCAGGAGTTGAAGAGCCCGCCGCCACTGCCGGTGGGAATCTGCGGGCAGGAGTTGCCATAGGCTGAGGCGTCCGCCACCTCACTCCAGGGTTCCGGTTCGGCCGGTGCCTGGAAACGCGTGGTGGCGGTATCGGCGCCGTAGCGGATACCCTTGAAGACATTGACTCCATCTTCTACGAAGCCCTTCACCTGACCGTGCTCGGTCGTGGCAACGGGCGATTCGTCCGTGCCGGATTCGCTGTTGCCGGTCGCCTGGGTGCCGGAGGGCTCGCTCTGGCCACAGCCACCCAGCGAAAGCAGGGCAAGCAAGCAGCAGGCGATTGTTATTCGGGATGATGACAGGACGAGCGGGACGGTTTGTCGGTTGAACATGATCATGGTTACCCCTCTAACCGGTTTGAATTCTTGTTATGAATCGTTCGGGTAGAAGCCCTCGCAGCGGGGGCTCCGCGACTACTGTTCAATCACTCTGGCGAACACGCTTTTCCATGGTATGGCTATGGGCCGCTACAATCAACGCGGCATTTAACAACTTCGGATAGTGACGTTAGCGGAAACGGGATCCCGGTCTACACGGGTCCGGTTTGCCGGTACGGCAGGGTCCTCGTAGCCGAACGCGATGCCGAACAGGATTCTGTGGTCGTCGGTCAGTTGGAAGGCTTCTCTTACGAGGTCCGGGTAGTTGCGCATTGCTCCCATGGGGCAGCTATGGAGTCCGAAGGCGGTGAGGGCAAGCATGAAGTTCTGGGCCCACATGCCGACGTCGAGGGCAACTGTGGTGCCGAATTCTTTGTCCATACCGACAAAAGCCATGCAGGGGGCGTCGAAGAATTCGAAGTTGCGCAGCGCCGCGCGGGAACGCCCTTTGGTGTCATCGCGCGCGATACCCATTTCGCTGTACAGGGCGACGGCGCACTCGACTTGCTTGCGGCGGTAATCGTCAAGAAAGCGCCCCCGATAGGGGTAATCGGGATTGGCGGGAATGCCTTCTTTGACCCGTTCCACCATGTCCGCGCTCAGCCGGTCTTTCAGGACGCCTGTGGCGATGTGAACCTGCCAGGGTTGCACATTGCAGTTGGATGGTGCCTGCTGGGCGATTTCGAGGATGCGCTGCAGGGTTTGGGCGGGGACCTCCTTTTGCAGAAACCCCCGTACGGAACGTCGCCGGTAGATGGCTTCGACCAGTGACATTTCGGGATCGCCTGTCTGTAATAATGTATCGGACATTTGACTTGGGACCTCTTATCTGAATTCGTTTGACGCTGGCGGACACGGTGCACCATGCCTTGTTTGACGCTGACGGATCGAGTGCACCATGCCGTTTGGCGCTGACGGGATCCCTTCCGAAAACGCGGTGAATACATCCAGGCAGATTTTTGCTCCTGCAAAATCTGCACTTCCACCATCCATGGCGGTCGTAGCTCCTTCGCTTCATCCCTGAAGCGAAGGTTTCGGAAGGGTTCCCATCAGCGCCAAACTCGCTCCGTGCCAGGTTTTGAATTGTAGCTTTCGTTCGCGGGAACAACATGCGGTGGTATTCGGCTTGACTCAACGCCTTGTTGAGCTTTTCTGAAGGTTGCTCGCTTACAGCCCGAACAGATTCATTTGCGGTTCGATAATATCCTCGAAAGAGAGCCCCACGAAACGCAGTATGCCATCCGCGACCGGTGCCAGTTGCCGATCCACGTAGTGGTTGTAGTCAATGGGGCTTTGCAGTGCTTTGACCGGCTCGGGACCGTTGGTTGTAATCAGGTATTCGATCCAATCCCCGCGCCCGGTGGACACCTGTCGCTGCGCCAACAGCTTCCGCGCGGCCTGCACGTGTGGCGGGACGTTTTTGGTGTAGTCCGCAAGCTTGCGCCGCAACCGTTTACGATAGACCAGTTGCCCGTCGCGCTGGCCGGCCCGAACCGCCTGGACGGTCTCCTTCACGAAGTCTTCTACTGCCTCACCCGCAAATACCCGCCGGTAGATTTCCTCCTGAAACGTTTTTGCAAGTTGGGTCCAGTCGGTCCGGACGTTCTCGAGCCCTTTGAAAACAAGCCGTTCCTCGCCGCGCTGGCGAACCACCCCGGCGTAGCGTTTCTTGCTGCCCTGCTCCGAGCCCCGGATGGTGGGCATCAGGAATTGCAGGTAGTGGGTTTCAAACTCCAGCTCCAGTGCGCTGTCGATGCCGAAGTCCTCATGGAGTTTTGCTGTCCAGCGGTTGTTGAGTGTGGCCGCGAGCCCCACTCCGACCGCACGGGCCTGCTCCTCATCCAGGTCGTTGCCCACCCACAGGAACAGGGAATCCGTGTCGCCGTATATGACCGTAAAGCCCTGCTCCTCGATCCAGCGCTTGCTGGTCTGGATAATTTCGTGGCCGCGCAGGGTAATGGAACTGCACACCCGGGGATCGTAGAACCGGCAGCCGGTGGAGCCCAGAACACCATAGAATGAGTTCATGATGATTTTGATTGCCTGGGACAAGGGCTGATTGTTTTCCGCTTTGGCGCGGTCACGTGCGGCCCATAAGCGTTCGATGATTCCCGGCAGCAAATGCTCGTTTTTGGCGAAGCTCGCGCCCCGGAAGCCGGGCACCAGCTCCGCCTCGGAAAGCCGGTTGTGGCGGGCGAACCAGAACCCGTAGGGGTCGACTCGGAAGGTGCGAATGATGCTGGGGTAGAGGCTTTTAAAGTCGAGCACCAGAACATTTTTGTAGATGCCGGGCTGGGAGTCCAGCACGTAGCCACCGGGGCTGAGCAGGTCCGACTGCAGCTCGCCCAGGTTGGGCGCGACGTAGCCTTTGCGATGCAATAACGGCAGATAAGCGTATTCGAACGCGGCGACGGAACCGCCGCTGCGGTCCAGCGGCAAGCCGGTCAGATGGGCGCGTTCGATGGCGAATTGCAGCAGTTTGCACTCCTCCACAATTTTCCAGACCAGTATGCAGTCCTGCAGGTTGTATTCCGCCAGACGTCGCTTATCGGTGCGAAAAAGCTCGGTAATTTCGAGGCCGCGGTCCGCCGAGTGCAACAGTTTTCCTTCGCCAAGTACCGCCTGCGCGACCGATTCCAGCGCGAAGCTCGGGAAGTTGTAGGTGGCCGCTTTCATCAGCTCGATGCCGTCGAGCACGACGCGACCGGGAACCTGGATGTAACGCCGGTGGCCGTCTTCGTCCTCTCTCCATTGAACCCGTTGCCCGGCTCGCCCCAGGGTGAAGGGTACCTTGTGCCGCTGGCAGAGGCCCGCCAGTACCCAGAGGTCGAACTGGACCACATTCCATCCGATCAGAACGTCTGGATCGTAGCCGTCCAGCCAGCGAAGAAACACCCGCAGGCAGGTCCGGGCGTTTTCGCAGCGGACGATGGTAAGGCCCGGGCTGTCTTCGCTCTCCCCGTCCACCATGAACACCTGGCGGACATCGTGCCCGTAAACGGCGATTGAATAGAGCCGCTTTGCGTCCATGGAGGTTTCGATGTCGAGGGACACAACTTTAAGGTCGGGCCGGTACTCGCTCGCGCTGAGTCGTGGATTAGGTGCTCGGTGGAGTTTCCCCGCGGATTCGACCGCCCCCTCCACCGCCAGGCCAGCGGTAATGAAGCGCTCCATCAGAAACCGTTCCGGGGGGCGAATGTCCGCCTCCCAATGGGGGATGCCGGCTGAACTCAGCGCGGAGGCCGCTTCGCGCAGGTGACGGTGGCCGGCAAAATAAAGCGGTACAACCGGTTCATTGCCGAGGTTGCGTAACCGGGCCTGTCCAACCCGGGGGATCGATGGGGCGAGTGTTGAAGTTGCCTGCTCCAGATCGCTCTCGCGGACGAAGAAGACGCCCTCCTGGCCATCGATAGCTATGGCGACCGGACCGTGTTCGCTGGCGCACCACAGTTCGAGACCGATGCCGGAGGGTGTATCGCGCCAGTGGCGCGTGAGCAGAAAAGCATTCATCGGGTTGTGGGGCCGGCCCCCTCCTTGCCACGGGTTCGCCGGTGCCCGGCCGGGATGTCGGCTAACCTTGCGCCAGCAGAGCGCGCAGATCGGACAGGGCGGAGTGGGCCCGGGATATGTAGGAGGCCATTACCAGTGAGTGGTTGGCGAAAATTCCGAAGCCGCGACCGTTCAGCACCATTGGACTGAACATGGGCTGCTGGGTTGCTTCCAACTCGCGGATGATTTGTTGCAGGCTCACCCGGGCGTTCTTGTTCTCAAGCACTCCTGCAAAGTCCTGCTCCACCGCACGCAGAAAATGCAGCAGCGCCCAGGTCGAGCCGCGGGTTTCGTAGAAAATGTCGTCCACCTGCAGCCAGGGGGTCTTGATGAGGTCCTCGTCTGCCACCGGGGTGGCGCGGGATGAGGATTGGGAGCCAGCCAGATCCGTGTTCAGCCGGCGTTGCCCCACACTGGCGCTGAGCCTTTGGGAGAGGCTGCCCAGACGGCTTTCGACGGTAGTCAGCCAATTGCGCAGGTTGTCGGCCCGGGAGTAGAACTGCGCGTCGCTGCGCTGTTCGTCGGTCAGGCGAACAAGATAAGCGCGCAGATAGCCGATGCCGTCCCGGTATTCGGTTTCCGACGCGGGGAGCGCCCAGCTGTCGTTGTCGAAGTTGAAACGGGGTTCGGCCTTGGCCAGTGCTTCGTCTTCCACGGATTGGGATTGAGAGCGGCTGAAGGATTCCCGCATGGCCTTGCTGAGGTCGCGCACCTGTATGAGGACTCCGAATTCCCAGCGAGGCATGTTGTCCAGCCACAGGCTGGGCGGGGTGATATCGTTGGTGAGAAAGCCGCCGGGCTTGTCGAGCAGGGTTTCCGCCACATGGATCAGGGTCGCGGTGGTGGCGGCGCCAACAACAGGACTGCGGCCAAAGCGTTCCACTTCAGCCTGGGTAACCTCGTCGACGGAGAACAGGTCGGGCTCGCGACTCCAGTAGATTCCGAGGATGATCAGTACCAGAAACAGTCCGGCCAATCCGAAGATGGCCACTTTGACCATCGGTCCGCCGCGTTTCAGGTCGTCGGACATCTCGGCGGACTGATCGCGAAAAAAACGGCGAATGCCGACCCAGGCCTTTTTTACCCCATTTGTGACCATGTCTTACCTGTCTGACTTCTGAGTGTTCGATTCTGGCATTTACGACGCTGGCAGTAAGCCCGAGCTCCACCTTAGAGGGCGGGCCGCGGGAGCATAGCTCAATCGATGGGCGGCAGCAGGAGAATCCTCGGTTCGCGGCCCAGGCGGATATCTCCGCGCAGGCGGTAGTCCGGGACTCCTTCGCTCATACGCTGGTAAATCCAGCGCCCTTCCGCATCACTGCGGGCTACAATCAGCAGAGTTTCTTCCGAATCCCGGACCTGTACCGCGATCTGCTTGAGCTTTTCTATCATTGTCGGCTCGCGACGGTCCAGGCTGCGCGGATCCAGCGGGATCTCTTTACCGGAGTCGGCATCCTGGTGGCCCTGATCTGCCAGGGTCTCTTGCAGGTCGGATATTTCCGCGGCCATCTCCGCAATCAGGGGATGGTCATGCTCGACCAGCTTGGCCCGTTCCAGCAGTGCCCGCGCGGTCCCCACCTGCTGCCGGGCAAGCGCGCTGCGAATCATTCCCACGTAACGGCTGAATACCTGCTGCAGCCCGCTGCGGGCCTGGGCGTTGTCGGGCTGGAGGAGCAAAACCGCCTGAAAGCGATCAAAGGCGTTGTCATGTAGCGGAGTCGTCAACCGATTGGCAGCCAGCGCGCCCTCGGCTGCGGCCAGTAGTTGCCGGACATCGTCTGCCACACTGCGGGCGGCCAGCGGTGAAGCGGGGGCCTGCGGCTCCGGAGCGGGGGAAGGCGCGCTCGCCTGGTTCGGTGCCGGCGGTTCTTTTTCGGACGGCCAGACCGCCTGGAGGCTGCTGCAGCCAGACGACAGAACCAGCACGCCGAGTACCCCCAGCGGGATCAGGCGAAACAGTCGATTGGGCATTGACGGGTCCTCGATGCTGCAGAAGGCAACTGCTTGCGGGTACACGGCGCAGTCGGTTTCTTATGAGCCGGCCTTCTTAACGAGCTTAGCGAAATGGCCGAAGCTTCTTAACGTGCCCTTCATCTTATCGTACTAAAACGGTTCCCGCTAAGAGATCTCCCCTTCAGACCGGCTTGCCCGGCGGCTCCTCAACGGCGCCCAATGGGTTACAATCCGGCAGAAGGTCCGTAGTGTGCGCCAAGCGGCGCGGCAGCTCAATGACAGCAATGCTTGAGAAAGGTGACAGACCCTATGATTTCCCCACTAAAAAAACAGCTACCCGCCTTGCTGGCCCTGTTTCTGGCGGCATGGACGGTGGCCAGCTTCGCCCAGGACCCCCTGAGCAGCACCAGTGGCAACGGCCTGTTGAGCAGCCCCGCAGGCTCTGAGACCCAGGAATTTCTGCGGGTCGAAGAGGCCTATCAGCTCTCCCTGGACTCGGAGGGTGAAAACCTTGTCCTGCACTGGGATATCGCACCCGAATACTACCTGTACAAGGACAACTTCAAGATCAAGGCGTACAGCGACGGTAGCGAGCTGCCGCTGGCTCTGGAGTTTGAAGACGGCAAGGTCAAGTACGACGAGTACTTCGAGAAGGACATGGAGGTGTTCTACGAGCAGACCGATGTCCGCGCCCAACTTCCGGAGGGCGTCGACACATTGCAGCTGGCCATCACTTCCCAGGGCTGTGCGGACGCGGGGCTGTGCTACCCACCCTACACAGAGAATTACGAGCTCGACCTGGACTCCGGCAAGGCCACACCGATCGCCGCGATTACCGCCAAGCCCGAGCCCCCTGCGGGAGGCGGAGCAGCGGGTGGCACCGGTTCCGAGGGGGCTCCCTTTCTTGGCTACACTCTCCTGCTGGCCTTTCTGGGTGGCATTATCCTCAATCTGATGCCCTGTGTTTTTCCGGTACTTTCAATCAAGGCCATGAGCCTCATGTCCAGCGCCGGATCGGAGCATAACCACCGGGTGCACGGCTGGGTCTACACAGCGGGGGCGGTAACGTCATTTCTGGCCATCGGCGGCATTATCCTGGCTATCCGCGCCGCCGGCGGGCAGGCAGACTGGGGCCGGCAGCTCCAGTCACCGGTGTTTGTGGCATTCATGTTCTACCTCTTCCTGGTCATGGGCCTGAGCCTGTCGGGCTTTGTGCAGTTTGGCAGCCGTCTGATGGGCGTGGGCCAGTCGCTGACCGCCCGCGGTGGAATGCAGGGATCCTTCTTTACCGGGGTTCTGGCGGTGGTGGTGGCGAGTCCGTGCACGGCTCCCTTCATGGCGCCTGCGCTCGGAGTCGCGCTGACGCAGTCGACGGGGACGGCGCTGGCGGTATTTGCCGCCCTGGGCTTCGGGATGGCGCTGCCCTTCCTGGCGCTGAGTTACAGCCCCCGCTTGTCCCGGGCATTGCCGAAGCCGGGCCCGTGGATGGAAACGCTCAAGCAGTTTCTGGCCTTTCCGCTCTACCTGACCGCGGTGTGGCTGCTATGGGTACTGGGGCGGCAGACGGGTATTGATTCCGCCTCCGCGGTGATTGCCGGTGCCGTGGCCCTGGCGTTCGCGCTGTGGTTACTGCAGCGTCGGCCCAGTTCTCTGCCCGGTAAAGGCTTTGCCTACGGCTCTGCGGCGATCGCGGCGGTACTCGCCCTCGGGCTCGCCGTGAAGGCCGGAAACCTGGGCGAAGACGAGCTCTGGCAGCCCTACTCCGAGGATCTGGTCGCGGAGCTTCGCGACGAGGGTCGACCGGTATTCGTCAATCTCACTGCCGCCTGGTGCATCACCTGCCACGCCAATGAACGGGTGGCCCTTGACCGGGATCAAGTGATTGAGCGCGCCGAGGAGTTGAATGTCGCCCTGGTGAAGGGCGACTGGACCAACGAGGATCCACGCATCACGGAGCTGCTCCATAAATACCAGCGCGTCGGCGTTCCCACTTATCTGGTGTTTCCGGCCGACCCCTCTGCGCCGGTGGAAATCCTGCCGCAGATTCTGACTCCCGACATCGTGATTGAGGCCATGGAGCGGGCCGCCGATTCGCAACAGGTGGCAGGCACAGGAGCCTGACAACTGGACCGCGGGCCCGTGCACCGGGCCCCGCGTGGACAGCCGCGGCCTTTTTCGGCACACTTTTCAAACCCGGACGCAGTGCTTTTTACACGCCCTGCCCCCTCAACGGACTTTCGAGAAAGCGCCAATGGCAACCATCCTGGTACTTCACGGCCCCAACCTGAACCTGCTGGGCAAGCGGGAACCGGGCATCTACGGCGCCGCCACACTGGACGAAATCAATAACCGCCTGACGGAGATAAGCCGGCAGGCCGGCCACCACCTGCAGGTACTGCAAACCAATGCGGAGTACGAACTGATTGACCGTATTCACGACGCGGGCAGCGAAGCGGTGGACTTCATCATTATCAACCCGGCCGCCTTTACCCACACCAGCATTGCCCTCCGCGATGCGCTGCTCGGCGTTGGCATCCCCTTCATCGAGGTCCACCTGTCCAACGTCTACGCGCGGGAAGAATTCAGGCAGATCTCCTATCTTTCGGATGTGGCGGAGGGTGTGATCACCGGCCTCGGTCCCATCGGCTATGAATTGGCCCTGACGGCCGCGCTTGCCCGGTTCCAGTAGCGGCACCCCACTTTTCCAGAACTTCCTATTAGCGAGCTTCCTTCATGGCCTGGCTTCAGCTTCACGTTCACAGCAGCCCCGAAACCGCCGAAGCCATCGAGGATGCGCTGCTCGCTGCGGGCGCCGCCTCGGTCACCTTCCAGGACCGGGCAGACCAGCCCATTCTCGAGCCGGCCCTCGGGGAAACTCCGCTCTGGCAGCAGACCCGCATCACGGGGCTCTTTGATGCGGCCTCAGATACCGACGGCGTGCTCAGAACAGCAGCCGAACACCTGGATTTCCCGCTCCCGGAGCACCATTGGGAGCAACTGGAGGACAAGGACTGGGAGCGGGAATGGATGAAGGATTACCAGGCGATTCGCTGCGCCGAGGACCTGTGGATCTATCCCAGCTGGCAGGAGCCCCCGGATTCCCGGGCCACCAACGTGCGCCTCGATCCCGGTCTTGCCTTCGGCACCGGTACTCATCCCACCACCCTGCTCTGCCTGCAGTGGCTTGCAAAGCAGGATGTTTCGGGCAAACAGGTCATCGACTACGGCTGCGGCTCCGGCATTCTGGGGATTGCTGCCCTCATGCGGGGCGCCTCGAGGCTTACCGCTGTGGATATCGATCCTCAGGCGCTCCTGGCCACCCGCGAGAACTGTCAGCGCAACCACATCGACCCGGAACAGGTCACGACCCACCTCCCCCAGGCCGCCCCCAAAACATCGGCGGAGCTGGTATTCGCCAACATTCTGGCCGGACCGCTGGTGGAGCTTGCACCGACGCTGGCCGAGCTCACCGCGCCCGGTGGGCGACTCTGTCTTGCGGGGCTGCTCGACTCCCAGGAGCAGGAAGTGCGGACCGCCTACGAAGCGCACTTTCAGTTCGAGGCGCCGTGCTACCAGGATGAATGGGTGCAGTTGGCCGCCGTCCGGCGCCACCCCTGAGCCAGACGGCGCGAAATACCGCCTGAAGACCCCCGGCTACGTTTACCGATGCTCTGCAAGTGACTAAACTTGCAAACCAATCAATCTTTTACGACGCCTTTCTCAAGTATTATGTGGGAATCGCCGCTCTGCGGTGCCGCCCCCACCCTGGAGAATTGGACTCGCGACCAGAGAGCTCCGTCGATGGCAAACATGATTACCCGCTGCCCAGCATGCGATACCTCCTTTCGCATCACGGAAGCCCAGCTGAACACAGCGCGGGGCGCGGTCCGCTGCGGGTCCTGTTTGCACATTTTCAAGGCCTCCGAGAACCTGGTGCCAGCGAGGGACGGCAAGCCCCAGGCGGACACCACCAGACCAGCGTCACCCGCAAAACCCGGGTCCCCCGACGGTTCCCCCGCAGAGCCCCGGCGCCGGGAAACCGGCCCGGGCACTCGGGATAACTCTGCCGCTCGCCGTCCGGCCCAGGCGCCGAGCTCACAGGACGAGCCACTGAATTCGGCGTTTGAGGGCTCGCTCGATTCTGACTGGCACTACGGAATGGGTCTGGACGAGGTCGGGACCGACGCCGGCCAAAACAACATGCTCCGCTTCGATCAGGCGTCAATCGACGGGGACGAGGGGACGGGCGAGGATTTTTCCGATGACTTGCTGATCAGCGACGAGATGGTCGTGGCAGGGTCGGAGCGGTCCGGGGCATTCGGGGACGACCTCAGCGAAAGCTTTCTCGAACTGGATGGCTGGAAACCTGCCGAACGCTCTCTGTTCGATCGTTCCACAAAACCAAAACCCCAGGACGATGACGAGGATCAGAACGCACCGGATGAATCCTGGGCTCTGAGCCTGCTGGAGGAAGATGAAGACGACTCCGCCGGGGCCGCGCCCGCGTCGCCGAAGCCACGTGACGATCAGCCATCGATTGCCGAGCCGTTTGCCGAACTCCAGCTCGGGCCCTCTGAGCACGAGGAACCCGCACAACAGAAGCGCGCGAAGAACCCGCGCCCCGGGAACCGTACAGCGCCTCACAGTCAGACTTCGAAGTCAGCACAGGCGCCGCTCGGCGTCACCGAGGGTGACCGAATCGAGCCCAGCTGGAATTTGCGCGACGAACTGGACCTTGACGAAGAATTCTCCCCCGCGTCCCTCGAACACGACGACTTTCGGCAAGAGCGCAGTGCACTGCTCAGCAGGATCGAACCAGAGCCGGTGGAGTTTTCCGTCCATCAGGGGCGCAATTGGCGCGGGACCTTGCTCTGGGGCTCCATGGCTCTGCTTGGGCTTGTGGCACTGATCGTTCAGATCGGGTGGCTGCAGTTCGAACGGCTGAGCCGCGAGCAGCCCTACCGGGACCTGTACGCCCGGATCTGCCCCTTGATCGGCTGCGAACTTCCATCACTCGCCGCGCCGGAGTTGATCCGCACCTCCAATCTGGTGGTTCGCTCCCATCCTCAGGCCGAGGGAGCTCTGATGGTGGACACCATCCTGCTGAACACCGCCCCCTATCAGCAGCCATTTCCGGACCTGGTGCTCACCTTCAGTGACATTCACGGCCAGACCCTTGCCGAGCGGCGATTCACGCCGCGGGAATACCTGGCCGGCGAGCTGGCAGGGCAAAACCAGATGCCCAGCAACCAGCCTGTCCATCTGTCCCTGGAGATCGTTGACCCGGGTTCTGAGGCCGTCAACTACAGCGCCTACATCCCTGACTAGACAGCCCCCGACTAAACAGCCCGGTTCGCGACTTAACAGTCCCGATTGATCAGCCACGCAGAATCGTACGACCCACTTACAAATGTGCCAACGGGTGACAAGGTTTCACTTGCCAGCGAGGCCGCCCTGCCCCGCTCGGCCGCAGAGCGCGAACAAACGCTCACATTTCATCGTGCCAGGCCTCTAAACCCTCTGGAATGGCTTCCCCATACTGCATAAGCGCATGTCTGTGCAAGACAAAAACGCGCTTATAAAACAGTCGATTCGTGCAAAATCCACTTTCCCCGCCCGGGCTTGTGGCGGTATCATAGGCCCCCTTTTTCGGCACTCAACTTTTCTGTCCCGCACTGTTCTTACCTCCCTGGTTCAACCCCCGGGGATTGGTGGTTTTGATTGCTTGCGCGGACCGGAACGATCATCGAGCTTGGGGTAATCTCTTGTTCCACATCGGCCCGTACACGATATCCAGCCGTGTTCTGCTCGCGCCGATGGCGGGCGTTTCAGATGCGCCTTTCCGGAACATCTGTCGCGAAATGGGAGCCGGCCTGACCACATCGGAAATGCTCACGGCGGACACTCGCCTGTGGCGAAGCCGCAAATCCAGTTTACGTCTGCTGGATGCCGCCTCACCCCCGTCTCCATCACATGCCACCGCTACGCCCCCGCGAAGCCTGCAGATTGCCGGCAGTGAACCGGCCGCCATGGCGGCAGCCGCCCGGGCCGCTGCAGACAGCGGCGCCGAGCTGATCGACATCAATATGGGCTGCCCGGCGAAAAAAGTTTGCAGCAAGGCGGCGGGTTCCGCTCTGTTGCGCGACGAGAAACTGGTTGCAGACATTCTGAACGCAGTGGTTGCTGCCGTGAACGTGCCGGTCACGCTGAAGATGCGCACGGGCTGGTGCCCGGAATCGCGCAATGCCCTGCGGGTCTCCCGTATTGCCGAGGACGCGGGCATCCAGGCGATCACTCTGCACGGGCGTACCCGGGCATGCCGGTTCAATGGTGAGGCCGAATACGACACGATTGCCGCCGTGGTCGACTCCGTCGGTGTCCCGGTGATTGCGAACGGCGACATCGATTCACCGGCGAAGGCCGAACGGGTTCTCAAGCGTACCGGCGCCCAGGCGGTGATGATCGGCCGCGGCGCCCAGGGGCAACCCTGGCTGATTCGCCAGATCAGCGTCCACCTGGAAACCGGCTGCGCACCAGCAGCACCCGAACTGCCGCAGATCGGACGCATTCTGGGAGAACACCTGCACGCCCTGCATGAGTTCTATGGGGACTACATGGGTGTGCGAATCGCCCGCAAGCATGTGAAGTGGTACCTGCAACGACTGGCCGGACGCTTCGAATCCCGGGCGAACGGGAGCCTTGTGAACCCGGAGGCGGACCCATCCGCACTGAAAAAATCCCTGCAGACATTTAATTCAATCGATTCACCTGACCTACAGCTTGCCTTCGTTCAGCAGTTGTTTGAACGGCTAATAACTAAAGAGGATATTGCAGCATGAACTCAGCAGATACACTCATCGTGGATACGCCAGTGGAAGCACCGTCCTCCAACGTTTCCACATTCTCCACCATCAGCCAGAACCAGTCTCTGCGCGATTGCGTCGAGCAATCCATGGACAACTATTTCAAGCACCTCGATGGTCAGCCGGTTACCGACGTCTATGAAATGGTGCTGGCTGAGGTCGAGGCGCCAATGCTCGAAATCGTGATGAAACATACCCGCCACAACCAGACCAAAGCCGCGCAGGTGCTCGGCCTGAACCGCGGCACTTTGCGCAAAAAGCTCAAGCAGTACGGCCTTTTGTAAGTACCTGCTGGACCGGGCGTCGGATTCCCGCATAAGCCTGCGTGAACCCGCTCATCGGCCCGGTCTCCAGTCTCACCGGATTCATCGCCGGCGGACGCGCACCCGCCTCGTACCGCCGGCAAATCACCCGCTACATTAAGCGACGACCACAAGAATCTTTCCGCCGGTGAAAGCTCTTAAGGTCAATGCTTTATCCCAACTGGAACAGAATCATGACAAGCTCCGAGGGTCTCGTAAAAATACGTCGCGCGCTGATCAGTGTGTCGGACAAGAACAAGGTTGTTGAACTGGCTCAGGCACTGCAAGGTTTCGGGGTGGAGATTCTGTCCACCGGTGGCACCTTCAAGCTGCTCACCGAAAGCGGCATTGCCGCCACAGAGGTGTCCGAGTACACAGGCCACCCGGAGATGATGGATGGACGGGTAAAAACACTGCATCCGAAGGTGCATGGCGGCATTCTGGGGCGGCGTGGGCAGGACGATGCAGTCATGGCCGAACACGGGATTTCGCCCATCGACCTGGTCGTGGTGAATCTTTATCCCTTCGAAAGAACCGTAGCCGACCCCAACTGCTCACTGGGAGACGCCGTCGAGAACATCGACATCGGCGGCCCCACCATGGTCAGGGCTGCGGCCAAGAACCACAAGGATGTAGCCATTGTTGTGGATCCGGCCCGCTACGAGGAAATCATCGCGACCCTGCAAGCCAACGACGGCTGCCTGTCGCTGGAACAGCGCTTTGATCTGGCCATCCAGGCTTACGAGCATACGGCCGCCTACGACGGCGCCATCGCCAACTACTTCGGTCGCCGGGTCCCCGGAGGCAACGCGGAATTTTCCCGAACTTTCAATCTGCAGTTCGAAAAGAAGCAGGATCTTCGCTACGGCGAAAACCCTCACCAGCGTTCGGCGTTCTATGTTGAGCAGGCCGGGGTCGCCGGTACGGAAGCTTCCATCTCCACCGCGCAGCAATTGCACGGCAAGGAACTGTCGTACAACAATATCGCGGACACGGACGCTGCGCTCGAGACTGTCAAACAGTTCGACCGCCCCGCCTGCGTCATCGTCAAACATGCCAACCCATGCGGGGTCGCCACCGCGAACGACATCCATCAGGCTTACGAGCTGGCGTTCGCCACGGACCCCGAGTCCGCCTTCGGTGGAATCCTCGCCTTCAACCGGGAGTTCGACGAAGTTACGGCCAAAGCCATTGCCGAGCGGCAGCACTTCGTGGAAGTCATCATTGCGCCCAGCGTCAGTGAACAGGCCCTCGCAATTACCGCCCAGAAGAAAAACGTTCGGATTTTGAGCTGTGGCCAGTGGCCCGACAGCGCTGCCGCATTCGACTTCAAGCGGGTCAACGGCGGGCTGCTGGTACAGGATCGGGATCTTGGCATGGTCAGTCAGGCGGACCTGAAAGTAGTCACCAAACGCCAACCCAGCGAGGCTGAAATCGCGGATCTGCTGTTCGCGTGGAAGGTGGCCAAGTTCGTCAAATCCAATGCCATTGTCTATGCGAAGAACCAGCAAACCATTGGGGTCGGCGCCGGCCAGATGAGCCGGGTGAACTCAGCGCGAATCGCCGCCATCAAGGCGGAACACGCCGGCTTGCAGGTGGAAGGTTCGGTGATGGCCTCCGACGCATTCTTCCCTTTCCGGGACGGCATCGACAATGCTGCAAAGGTGGGAATCGCCTGTGTAATTCAACCGGGCGGGTCCGTGCGGGACGAGGAGGTGATCGCCGCGGCGGACGAGCACGGCATGGCCATGGTGTTTACCGGCATGCGTCATTTCCGCCATTAAATCCAACGCAGGACATTCGAGATGAAAATACTGGTAGTCGGCAACGGTGGCCGCGAACACGCCATTGCCTGGAAGTGTGCGCAGAGTGCGCGAGTGGAAACCGTTTTTGTTGCACCGGGAAACGCGGGCACCGCGCTGGATGAAAAAGTGGAGAACGTGTCCATCGGCGTGATGGACTTTCCGGCCCTGGCGGAGTTTGCCGTCCAGCAGCAGGTGGCTCTCACCATTATCGGTCCGGAAGCACCGCTGGTCGCCGGCATTTGCGATTATTTCCAGGAGCGCCACCTGGCGTGCTTCGGGCCGGACAAGCAGGCCGCCCAACTTGAAGGCTCCAAGGCATTTACCAAGGACTTCCTCGCTCGCCACAATATTCCCACCGCGGAATATCGCACCTTTTCGGAGTTGGAGCCGGCGCTGGCCTATATCGACGACAGGGGTGCACCGATCGTAATTAAGGCCGACGGCCTCGCTGCCGGCAAAGGAGTCATTGTCGCGGAGACCACGGAGCAGGCAAAAGACGCGGTGAAGGACATGTTGTCTGGCAACGCCTTTGGCGATGCCGGCTGTCGCGTGGTTATCGAGGAGTTTCTCGATGGAGAAGAGGCCAGCTTCATCGTTGTAGCCGATGGCGAGAGCATCCTGCCCATGGCCACGAGTCAGGACCACAAGCGCGTGGGTAACGGCGACAGTGGACCGAACACTGGCGGCATGGGCGCCTATTCTCCCGCTCCAGTGGTAACCGAGGCAGTGTACCAGCGCATCATGGACGAAGTGATCACCCCCACGGTCAAGGGCATGGCAGAAGAAGGCAACCCCTTCCGCGGCTTCCTCTACGCCGGGCTGATGATCGCGAAAGACGGCAGCCCCAAGGTCATCGAATACAACTGCCGGCTTGGTGATCCGGAAACCCAGCCTATCCTCATGCGCTTGCAGAGCGACCTCGTGGACATCTGTGAAGCGGCGGTCCATGGCACCCTGGAAGACGTAAAAGCTGATTGGGATTCACGCCCCGCCGTAGGCGTGGTGCTCGCGGCCGGCGGCTATCCTGGTGATTACCGCAAGGGGGATGTGATCACAGGTCTGCCGCAAAAGCCCGACGCCGGCGAAAAGGTGTTTCACGCCGGCACCCGGGAAGGCGACGGCGCCGTCCTCACCAATGGCGGGCGCGTCCTGTGCGCTACGGCTTTGGGCGACTCTGTCACCGAGGCGAAAGACCGGGCTTATGCCCTTGCGCGTCAGATCCAGTGGCCGGAGCGCTATATGCGAGACGACATCGCCTATCGGGCCATTGCCCGGGAGTCGGCCCGCTAGCCAGGGGGCGGCTTCGCGCCGCTTCCTTCCGATTCCACCCTCCTCCCTCCGCACTAAGCGTCCCCCGCCGACGTCCGGCATATACCTTGCGTGATGCACCCTGGATATCCAACGAAAGGGGTGCATCAAAACGTGAAAAAGCAACTGTGCTTTCTCGCGCCCGATCTGGACAGGGCAAAACTCATCATCGAGGACCTGCGCTCAGCCGGATACGGGGACGAAAAAATCAACGTGGTCGCCAACGACCAGATTCCACTTGAGGACGTCCCCCAGGCGGACCTGCGGCACGGTTCTGATCTGGTCAATGCCGCCAAGCGTGGCGCCGCCACCGGGGGCACGGTCGGTGCATTGGCTGGTTTGTTGTTTGTGGCCTTTCCACCGGCGGGACTGGCGCTTGGGGGAGGCGCCATTCTGGGTGGTGCAGCAGCAGGTGCCGGATTCGGAGTCTGGGCCAGCACCCTGGTCGGGGTGAGCGCGACCAACAGCGAAATCAAGGAATTTCAGGACGCCATAGACGACGGGCAGATTCTGATCATTATCGACGCCATCAACCACGCCGAAGTGGAACGGGTGGAGCACATCGTTCGCGACCACCACCCGGAGGCAGTGATCCGCTCCGGGGAACTCTAGCGCATCAATTGCCGTGGGGCTGTGGCAGCAACTAGTTTGCACTCACCGCCCGACCCTCCGCCCAGGTGCGCAGGGCTGCAATCTTTTCCGCCATCAAGACCGACAGGGGCGAGGTCCGGAGAATGGCCTCCTGCAAATCAGCTTCGCTAACCGCCGCCTGGCGAGCGGCGGCGCTGTACAGCGCGGCCACGACGACCTGCTCGATCTCCGCTCCGGAGAAACCCTCGGACTGTGAAGCGAGTACATCCAGGCCAAAATCCCCCGGGGCCAGATCGCGCTTTTGCAGGTGGATGGCAAAGATCTCCCGCCGTGTCGTCCAGTCGGGGAGATCCACGAAAAAGACCTCATCCAGCCGCCCCTTGCGCAGCAGTTCCGGGGGCAATGCGGTGATATCGTTGCTGGTTGCCACAACGAAAACTCGAGACTCACGTTCGGCCATCCAGGTGAGGAAGGTGCCGAGAACCCGCGTGGATGTGCCGTTGTCGTGCTGGTCCGATGACAGGGCTTTCTCGATCTCGTCGAGCCACAGTACACATGGCGCCATCAGCTCGGCAAGCTTCAGGGCCTCGCGCAGATTGCGCTCGGTCTCGCCGAAAAACTTGTTGTACAGACTTGCGAAATCCAGGCGCAACAAAGGCAGCCCCCACAGCCCCGCCACACTCTTTGCCGCCAGACTTTTCCCGCTTCCCTGCACGCCCGTGAGCATTATCCCCTTGGGAACGTCGCTGGCCGTCGCACTGGATTCGGCGAACGCAGAGCGACGCTCCTGCAGCCAGCCTTTCAGGTTCTTCAACCCACCCACGTCGGAGAATTTCCCGGTGTTGTATTCAAAACTCAACACCCCTTCCATGTCCATCAACTCGAACTTCGCCTTGTTGACGGCGGGAATATCGTCGTCGGTGATCGCTCCGTCGTCCACAATCGCCGCGCGGACCAGTCGCCGAACCTCGGAATGGCTCAGCCCGCGCAGGTTGGCAACCAGCTTCGAGAGAGTCTCGCTGTCGGTCTTCACTCGCGCGCCGTCCCGGGCTTCGCTCCAGACCCGCGCTTCGTCCCGGATCAGGTGCATGATTTCGTCATCGCCGGGCAGCGAGAGTTGGACCTTGGCACAGTAGCGCGCAATGTCCGCAGGGATGGAGAACTGGTGACTGAGAAACACGAGCGCGTGAGATTGCTGCTGCGCCACGTCCTTGATGAGTCGCAGGTTGCGGGGGTCACCCTCCAGGTAGTGGTGAAAATCACACAGCACGAAAATGCTCGGGGATAAGCTCTGCTTGATGTATTCGAGAATCTCTCTCGGCTCACTGTGCTCAACGGCACCACTGACCCGGGGCCCGAAGCTCAGGCGGGCGAGCCCGTCCGTCACGGTCCAGCGAAAAATGTCCTTTCCGCGCTGGTTGGCCACCCGCAATAACAAATCCAGTGCGCGCTTTTCATCGTAACTTTCGATGACGACAACGGGGACTCGGGAGTCCAGCAGCAGGCTCAGGTCGTGAGTGTCTTTCATTATTTTTCCAGTCCTGGATCGTTGAATTGTTTGCGTCCACCTGCATCAATCCGCCGTCTGCTGCAGCCACACCTCAAGGCCCTGCGAGTTCAGCATCATGTCCATGGCCAGCAGTTCGCACTGTTTCTCACGGGTCAGTGGCGATCCGTGCCGCTCCAGTGCAGCCAGAGTATGCTCCAGCAGGGCCTGGCGGATATTTGCCTGCCGGTGCTCACCATCGTCTTTGTGGGCCAGGGCAATGGCAACGTACGCATCGATGTGTTCATGAAGCTGTCGGGCGTGAGATTGAGTGGCCGGAGTTTCCCCATAGTGAGTGAGAAAAATTCGCTCCGCCTTCAACCCCATCAGTCGATCCACTGACTGCTTCATCGCCTGGGGATCGAACTGAACGGGAGTGGTCGCCGGCATTACGAAAGGCGCGCGGCCCTCACTCATTTCGCGATAAACGATGCCCAGAGTGTCGCCGGAAAAAATGCCGCGGCTGCCTTCATCGTAAACGCAGTAGTGGTGGCGGGCATGACCGGGCGTATCAAAAAACCGTAAAACCCGATCGCCGAGTTGCAAGGTGCTGCCGTCCTCCACGATGATCATGCGGTCTTCGGGAATGGGTTCCAACTGTCCGTACTGTTGCATATAGGCCCGCTCGCCATAGACCGCCATGGCGCCCGCCTGAAGCTTGCTCGGGTCCGCCATGTGACGCGCGGCCCTTGGATGCACGACCAGCTTCGCGGCGGGCAGCGCCGCCATCAGAGCGCCGGCTCCTCCTGCGTGATCCAGATGGACGTGGGTAATCAGTACGTAGTCCACGTCCGTGTAGTCATACCCCCGCTGCCGGATCAGCTCCAGAACGGCGGGCGCCGTCTTCGCGGTTCCGGTCTCTATAATGGCCAGGCGCCCACTGTCCTCCATCAGATAGCAGGCCGCCAGTCCCGGGCGGCCAAGTCCGGTATCGATGCGAGTGATGCCGTTTTCAAGGGCTTGGTACAGTGGAAACTCCATGGGTTTACCTTTGTCGGTGATTGCTTCGGTGTTGCTCACGGGCTGTGCTGAGCGACATTTTCCACTAGAATAGCCTCATGAGCAAAACACCGTCCCGACATCTCAGCTTTATCGATCGCATCCTGATCCAGGGCGATCACGCACTTCGCACTCTCACGGGCAGCCAGACTGGAACCTCCCGACCGTCCCCCGCCTCCGACATTGCAGAAACGGAACTCAGCGATGCGGAACGCCGGCATGCGGCCGGGCTGATGCGCGTAAACCACAGCGGCGAGGTCTGCGCCCAGGCGCTCTATCAGGGCCAGGCACTCACGGCTTCGCTGCCTGATGTGCGGGCGGAAATGGAACTGGCAGCGCAGGAAGAAGTGGACCACCTGCAATGGTGCGAAGAGCGCCTAACGCAGTTGCACAGCCGTCCCAGCGCTCTTAATCCCCTGTGGTACGGTCTGTCCTTCGGAATCGGAGCGAGCGCAGGTTTGATCAGCGACAGGATCAGTTTGGGTTTTGTGGCTGCCACAGAGAACCAGGTGTGCCGTCATCTGGAAGGTCATCAGCGCAGTCTCCCCGCCGGGGATGGAAGAAGCCGCGCGATAGTGGATCAAATGCTGGTGGACGAACGCAAACACGGGCACAAGGCATTGCAAGCGGGCGGCGTGGAGTTTCCCGCTCCTGTCCAGTGGGCAATGACCGGCGTTTCAAAAATTATGACGAGTATCAGCTACCGCTTGTAGCTGCGTTGCTCGAGCTCAGCTTGCGCGCTTGCGATGCAAGTCCGTGTTCAAAAAAGTCGCGCTTCAGTTTTCCGCTTCGACGATCTGATAGCGATGAGAGATTTCGACGCCAGCCGCTTCAAGCATCTTCGATGCCGAGCAATACTTGGTGGCCGACAGCTCAACAGCGCGTTTGACCTGCGCTTCCTTCAATCCGCGGCCTTCGACAATAAACACCATTTCGATGCGGGTGAACACCGCTGGAACGGAATCGGCGCGCTCGGCGGACAGCTCGACTTTGCAATGGGTGATGTTCTGCCGGGCTTTTTGCAGGATGCCGACCACGTCAAAACTTGCGCAGCCTCCCAGCCCCAGCAATAACATTTCCATCGGACGCGCGCCCATGTTACGCCCGCCGTGATCCGCGGCCCCATCCATCACAACGGTGTGACCGCTGCCGGATTCGCCCAGAAACATGACTCCGTCCACCCATTTGACGGTTGCTTCCATAAAGTTCACCTCAAACGCGACTTTGGAGAAGTTGTCGACAGTTCGTGAAATCCGACATTGCCGTAAGGGGCGCGAGAATACCATAATTGCCCGTATTCCGTTCAGCAAAACCGGGAGACTGGTCTACACTCACTGTGTCGGTGTCGATGGAGGCCGCGCGAGGTAGATCCCGGAACTACCGTGTACTCTGGATTCTGGTGACAATAACCGACATAATGGCAGAGTTATATTATTGCCGCGCCGGAATTGTCCGATATCCGGCCCCTGGTTGGCCGAATAAATCACAAGTAGAAGTGCCATAAAGAACCCGACAGCCTGTTTGCTCCAGCACTACAACAGCCTGTCCAGATAACTCGAGGAACTGCAACTTGGTCGCTGTATCTCTCACACCGCATATCAAGAATGTGGAAGAATTTCTTAGCCACTGTCATCGCCGTCGCTATCCAGCGAAAAGCACCCTGATTTACGCTGGCGACAAAAGCGATTCTCTTTATTACATCATCAAGGGCTCCGTTACCGTTCTGATCGAGGACGACGAAGGGCGTGAAATGATCGTCGCCTACCTCAATGACGGAGACTTCTTCGGGGAAATGGGCCTTTTTGGGGACGAAGATCCCCGCAGCGCCTGGATTCGCGCAAAAACCGAATGTGAAGTGGCGGAGATCAGCTACGCCAAGTTCGAGGAGTTGACCGAATCCCATCCGGAGTTCCTGTTTGCCCTGGGCTCCCAGATGGCTCGACGCTTGCGGAACACCACCCGCAAGGTGGGCGATCTCGCCTTCCTGGATGTGACAGGTCGCGTGGCCCGCACTCTGCTGGATCTGTGCAAGGAGCCGGATGCCATGACCCACCCGGATGGCATGCAGATCAAGATCACCCGACAGGAGATCGGCCGCATTGTGGGCTGCTCCCGTGAAATGGTGGGGCGGGTTCTGAAAACCCTTGAAGATCAAGGGCTTGTCTCGGTCAAGGGCAAGACCATGGTGGTGTTCGGCACACGCTGAGCCCCCTCGTACCACGACCTTCGCCGCCCCGCGCCAGCCGGGGCGGCCTCTCTTCCGTCCCCTCCTTTGCTACAGATCAAACTCTCTACATTCATTTGGTCTATCCGACTGTCAAGCCCTGCGGTTCTGAACCCGTTCGAGATCGGGTCGGACCTTTCGAAATCGCGGTTAATACATCCATGTAGCTCCCTCGCGGCAT